>CAMCBC010000067.1 GCA_945872775.1 Spirosoma fluviale
AGAGATCAAACCGAGAAGAGCGAGAAGAGCGATTGGAAAAGTTTTCATAGTATTTGAGGTCAAGGACATACTTCCCAAACGCCTGATTGACAGAAAGAGTTTGGATGGAAGCGTCAAATTTCTTTTGGATTTTGACTAGTAATTTACGGACAAGGTGAGCACAAAAAAAAGACCTTTCATTGGAAAGGTCTTCTCAATAAGTTGATCCGAAAATATTATCGGATGGGAAGCAATTTGACTAACAAGCCGGTTGCCTCTGTGATCGCATAGATGTAGCCTTCTGGGCTTTCCGCTACTTGACGCACGCGTCCGATATCTTGAAGTAGCTTTTCTTCCTTCACATAGGTGGTGCCGTTCATTTCCACGCGAGCAATGTGCTGCTTTGCAAGGGCAGCAATCAAGATATTGCCTTTCCAAGCTGGATATTTATCAGACGTGACCACGGCCACACCGCAAGTAGCGATGGAGGGTACCCAGTAATGCTTGGGCTGCTCCATGCCTTCTTTTTCTTGGATGTCGGTGATGGGTGTGCCATCGTAATTGATGCCGTAGGTGATTACCGGCCAACCGTAATTCTTTCCTTTTTCGATGAGGTTGAGTTCGTCACCGCCCATTGGACCATGCTCTACTTCCCAAATTCTATCGTTCGCTTTGTCGTAAATCAAGCCTTGTGGGTTTCTGTTTCCATAGGTCCAGATTGAACTGGTGGTTCCCAAGGAATCCTTGAACGGGTTGTCTGCAGGAATGCTTCCATCGTCTTTGATGCGGTGGATTTTTCCATGTGCATTGTTCAAGTTTTGTGCATTCATCGGGATATCTCCCTTGTCTCCGTTGGAGAAATAGAGGAATCCTGCCTTATCAAAGATTATTCGGCTACCAAAGTGGCGACCACCTTTCCAAGAAGGTCCAGCCACAATCAATTCCTCCTGGTTTACGGCCTGATTTCCTTCCAATTTGAATCGTAAGATCGTAGTGGCAGCAGTGCTATCTTCAAAATGCTTGGCGTAGGAGATGTAAATCCAGCCATTTTCCGCATAGTTGGGATGTACGGCTACGTCCAAGAGACCTGCCTGATTGACGTTGTGAACTGCAGGTAAGCCTTGGATTTTTTCTCCAGTAAATTTATCCTCCTTGAAAACTAGGATCTCTCCTTTTCTTTCGGTGACAAGTAGGGTACCGTCTGGCAGCCAAGTCATGCCCCAAGGGTTTTCAAAACCGGTATGGAGGGTATCTACCTTAATCAGCAACTTTTCGGTTTGGGTTGCGAAGGTTTCGTCGATAACGGGTGCTTTCGGGCCACAAGAGGTCCAAGTGATGGCTGCCAGTGTCAAAATGGCTAGCGAGAGGTACAGGGAGCGTAATGCCATGGTTGTTACAGTTAGAATGGCAAATGTAAACATCTCCTTCCAAATCTTAGCCAATTTTTGAATAGTGGTGATTGGAGAGGATTAGCGTGCATGAATTTTTCCTTAGCTCCTGAGTTGTAGGTGGATCATTCATCTTTGCGTACCTTCGCAGCAGAGAATTTTGGGACTCCTTTTTGCCTATGAACAGGACTTTGCACGTGTACAAATTTGGTGGGGCTTCCGTAAAAGATGCGGCGGCACTCCTCAACCTCTATACCATTCTCCAGTCCCGGCTTCAGACCAACAAGCTCATTGTTGTTTCTGCCATGGGAAAAACAACCAATGCGCTCGAGGCAGTATTGGCAAAAAAGTTGGGACAAGCCGATTTTTCCCAGGATTGGAAGCAGATCCGGGACTTCCATGTAGGTGTCTGTCAGGAGCTATTTCCGGATACCCACTCAGTTGTTGCCAAATTGGAACAGCTCATGGATACCGCGAAGCCCATCTTGGAGGCACCTATTTCAAAAAATAATTACGATGAAGTGTACGATCAGCTGATTTGTTACGGGGAATTGCTTTCATCTCTTGTCGTATCTGAATACCTAATTTTTAAAGGATTATCCCTTTCTTGGCAGGATGCACGAACGGTGATCCATACGGATTCGGACTTTAGATTTGCAAAAATAGATTGGGAAAAGACCCGTGCCGCTTGCCAAAATCAATGGGCTGATTTATTGAAGCAAACGACGATCTTGACCCAAGGATTTATTGGACAAGATCCTCTGGGTAGAACTACCACATTAGGAAGAGAAGGATCTGACTTTACCGCGGCGATTCTTGCCAGCAGCTTGGATGCGGAATCCGTGACCATTTGGAAAGATGTGCCTGGTGTACTCAATGCAGATCCCAAACTGTTTCCAAACACCCAAAAATTTGAAGAGCTCAGGTACCGTGAGGCTGCGGAGATGACCTACTTTGGAGCTTCGGTCATCCACCCCAAAACGATCAAGCCGCTAGCAAATGCGGGCATCCCGCTTTTTGTCAAGTCATTTGTCGATCCGGAGGCTTCGGGCACCAAAATTCACGAGCATGCAGCTGCACACGAGGTGCCTACCTTGGTGCTGAAAAAGAATCAAGTCTTGGTCAGCTTTAAGGTGACCGACTTTACCTTTATCGAGGAAAAACACATTCACGCCATTTACGAAAAGCTGAAAGAATTGAAGTTGCGCGCCAACATGCTGCAACTTTCTGCGATCTCAGTTTCTCTGGTGGTGGATACCCAACTTTTTAAATTGGAGCAACTGGTCGAAAGTCTTAAATCCACCTTTGAGATCCGATACAACGAGGACTTGGAGCTCTTGACCATTCTAAAGCCGAAGGCAGCCGAGATTCCGGCCTTGATGGAAGGGTATGTGGTACTATTGGAGCAAACCACCCGAACGACCTACCAGGCCGTTCGAAGAAAAAAGTAGGTTTAGGGAAGTACTTGCAGTCGGGATTTGCTAACTTAAATGCACTAACCCTAGATCTACATGTCTACACGCCGACAATTTCTCCAGAAAGCGGGCCTTTCAACGCTTGCACTTAGCCTACCTTTTTCAGATAGCATTGCCCAAGCCTTGGGTCAAGAGCCGAAGGTTTTACGTGTCGCGATTATGGGGCTTGGAAGCTACGGCTCTCGGGTTGCCGATGCGATGAAAGATTGTTCCAGAGCCAAGCTAGTCGGTGTAATTAGCGGTACTCCTTCGAAAATAGCCCAGTGGCAGCAAAAGTATTCGATTCCTGCTCAGAATTGCTACTCCTACGAAACTGTAGACCAAATCAAAAATAACAAGGATATCGATGCGGTCTATGTGATTACTCCCAATGCCTTGCACAAGGAACATACAATTGCATTGGCCAAGGCGGGCAAGCACGTGATCTGCGAAAAACCCATGGCTGTCAACGCCCAAGAGGGGCAGGAGATGATTGCTGCTTGTAAAGCAGCTGGAGTGCAGCTCTTGATCGGTTACCGCATGCACTTTGAGGCCAATACGCTGGACATTGTCAAAAAGCAGCGTGCAGGTGAGTTTGGCAAAACACTCTTTTTCCAAGGGCTGAGTGGGTTTGTGATTGGCGACCCTTCCCAGTGGCGGCTAAACAAGGCCCTATCCGGAGGAGGAGCGATGATGGATATTGGCATCTACTCCATCAACGGGGCTAGATACATGTTAGGTGAGGATCCGATTTGGGTGACTGCACAGGAAACGAAAACCGATCCCATCAAATTTAAAGAAGGTGTAGACGAGACCATTACTTTTCAGATGGGCTTCCCCTCTGGCGCGACTGCGTCCTGTTTGTCTACCTACTCGCTCAACTATTTGGATAAATTTTTTCTAGATGGAACGAAAGGCTTTGCCGAAATGCAGCCCTCCACAGGATATGGTCCCATCAAGGCTAGGACTAATTCCGGTCCACTCGAGCACAGCCATGTGACCCATCAAACTACCCAAATGGACGAAATGGCAGCGATTATCTTGGATGGGAAGCAACCGCTAATTCCAGTAGATGGACAGGAAGGACTGAAGGATATGCGTATCATAGATGCCATTTACCAAGCGGTGAAAACAGGCCAAAAAGTAAGCATTTAACTCAAGTTTGGCTCAGTGAAGTTTGCTGTGGGTCAGTCTGTCGGCTGCCCAACTCGCTTTTCTATTGTCCAAAAACTTCGGAAGTTCTAAGGCTGTGCTGATCTTGTAAACCACGGGGTGTTGTATTTTTTTGAAGAATTAAGATTAGCATTAAGTCTTTTTGTGCCTAAAATCCTCTAAACAAGCTTTTACCTATGGATATACGGGAGAAGTCCTGTTGGTTATTATCCCTGTATTACTAAAGCCCTCCTAAATTTAAGCAAATGGTATTGATCCCTAATGAATAAGGGTGCTTTCTTTAATTTTTTGGTAACCAGCCATTCATCTTCAAGCAATAGGACAAGAATAAGTTTGTAAGAGTTTAAATGAAATAAACAATTCCAAACTACCATTCTATTATGATTGCTCAAAAAAGCATTTGGAGGGGATTACTGACAGCTATGATGCTGTTTATCCTCAATTTTACTTTTGCCCAACAAACGCAGGTAACGGGTAAAGTGACGGACAGTAAAAATGAACCACTCCCTGGTGCTACTGTTTTGGTGAAGGGAACTAGCCGCGGTACAGTAACTGACATTGATGGATCTTATTCCATCCAAGCTACTACAGGCGAAACTTTGGTGTTCTCTTTCGTAGGATTTGAGTCCAAAGAGGCGCAAGTGGGTACCGCATCTCAGGTAGATATTATTCTTTCTGAAGGTTTGGCACTCAATGAAGTAGTGGTTACCGCTCTTGGTGTAGAAAGACAAACCAAGGCTTTAGGTTATTCCGTTCAAGCAGTTGACGGAAGCCAGTTCACAGAAGCTAGAGAGACAAACGTAATTAATTCATTGAGTGGCCGTGTGGCTGGTGTTCAAATCACCAACAGTTCTACAGGCATTGGAGGATCAACTCGTGTTACTATTCGAGGAGAATCTTCCCTTAATATCAATGCAAACCAGCCACTTTTTGTGGTAGATGGTGTTCCTATTTCAAACAACATTGTAGGTTCTTCCGGACGTTCAAATCAGGAAACTGACTACGGAAACGCAGCAGGTGAAATCAATCCAGATGATGTGGCTTCCATGACTGTTCTTAAGGGTCCTGCAGCAGCTGCCTTGTATGGTTCTAGAGCAGCAAACGGTGCCATCCTAATCACCACTAAATCTGCCAAAGGCAAAAAAGGATTGGGTGTAACTATCAATTCCAACATCACGTTCGACGAAACGCTACGAATGCCACAGTGGCAAGACAAATACGGTCAAGGTAATAACGGTACGTTTGAATTCAGAAATGGCGCAGGAGCTGGTGTTTCTGATGGCGTGGACGAAAGCTGGGGTCCAGAAATGGACAAGGGTGTAAATATTGCACAGTTTGATTCTCCTAGATCCGAATCAGGATTTAGAGGAGGTGACCTAAACGCACCTGCATCAAGCACAATTACAAAGACTCCTTGGGTTTCTCGTCCAAACAATATCGATGAGTTCTTCCAGACAGGAATAACTCGCTCCAATAACTTTTCAATCGAAGGTTCAAACGAAAAATCGAATGTTAGACTTTCTTGGACCAACTTGGATCAAACGGGAATTATTCCAAACACGGATTTGAAAAGAAATACCCTATCCATGAATGGGGGTATCAATGTGACTGATAAGTTGACTGTGAATTCCACTTTTAACTACCAAAATACAGATAGCGGAAACAGACCTAACATTTCCTACGGTACAGAAAGCTTAATGTACCTTTGGATTTGGTACGGCCGACAGGTGGATACGCGTAACCTGAGAAATTATTGGATGCCAGGATTAGAGGGTGTTCAGCAGTTTAACTACAACTACAACTACCACGATAACCCGTACTTCAACGTGTATGAAAATACAAACGGACAATCAAAAGGTAGAGTTTTTGGAAATGTAAGTGCTACCTACAAGTTTACTCCGAAGTTGAGCTTAATGGTAAGATCTGGTTTGGATACTTACAACGAACTTCGTGATCGCAGGAGAGCGTTTAGTACGCAGCGATTCCGTAGGGGTAGCTACAGAGAGGATAATATCTTTTTCTCTGAGCAAAACTCAGACTTCTTGCTTTCGTACTCCGAGACCACAAAATCTACCTGGTCTTACAGCGTAGCAGTAGGTGGTAATGCCATGCGTCAAAACAATCGCTACCTCGAGACAGTAGCTCCAGAATTGCTTATTCCTAACATCTACAATTTCACCAATTCAGCAGTTAACCTTCAGATCAGCCAGGCCAACTCAGAGAAGAGAATCAACTCCATCTATGGATTTGGACAGATTGGTTACAAGAACGTGTTATTCCTAGATGTGACTGGAAGAAATGACTGGTCAAGTACTTTGCCTATCAACAATAACAGCTACTTCTACCCTTCTGCAACGCTAAGCGCAGTTGTATCGGATATGATCACGCTTCCTTCTGCAATCTCTTTCTTTAAATTAAGAGGTGCTTATGCTGAGGTAGGTAATGATACAGATCCTTACTCATTGGCAAACGTATACAACCCAGCAACAGCTTGGGGTAGTATTCAGGCAAAATCTGAGTCATCTAGATTGGCAAATGCCAACCTTTTGCCAGAGCGTACTGCTTCAATTGAAGCAGGTTTCGATGCACGTTTTTTGAATGGAAGATTAGGACTCGACTTTACCTACTTTAACAACGAGACTAAAAACCAAATTATTCCAATTGAATTGGACATCGCAACTGGATATGCATCAAGAATCATCAATGCAGGAAGAATCCAGAATAAGGGTATTGAAGTCATGTTGAACGGTACGCCAATCAAAACAGCGTCAGGCCTAACTTGGAATTTCTTTGCAAACTTTACTCGTACAAGAGGAAAAGTACTTGAGTTGACTGACGAATTGAAAACGTATTCCATGACAGGAAGAAATGGAGCAAACATTCAAGCTCGAGTAGGTGAGCGAATGGGTAATATTTATGGTGCAGGTTTTGCACGTGTTGCCGATCCAGCATCCCCTTACTTTGGTCAGATTATTCATACTGCTACTGGTACTCCTACTGTTGATCCTACCTTGAAGCTTCAAGGTAATCACAATCCAGATTGGATGCTTGGATTGCAAAATAACGTGAGCTACAAAGGTCTTTCCTTAGGTTTTCTATTTGACTACAGACATGGTGGAATCGTAGTTTCTAGAACCAAGACCATTGGATCTACTTCTGGTCAACTTAAAGAAACGTTGTATGGTCGTGAGAACGGCTACGACATTACCCTTCCTGGCAACGGCATTGTATCTGAAGGGGTCATTCGAAATGCAGATGGGTCGTTCACACCAAATACCATCAAAATCACTTCTAGAAACTGGCATAACCGTTACTACGAGCGAAATAACGTGGAAGCAGCGAAGTATGACGCTACCTTCCTTAAGCTCCGTGAAGTAACTATTGGTTACACCATACCTAGAAAATTGCTAACCAGAGTTCCAGTACAGGACATAAAGATTTCTTTGGTAGGCAGAAACTTGGCGCTATGGACAGAGAACCCGCACTTTGATCCAGAGACCATGGCAATGGGTGGTGGCACCTTGATTCCAGGTGTAGAAGACATGGCGATCCCATCTACAAGAAACATTGGATTTAACCTGAATATCAAATTCTAAGCAGTTGGTAATTCGACAACACTAAAAAATAGAACTTATGAAATTAAATAAAACATACTTTTCCGGCTTAGCAATTGCCCTTATGTTGGGTGTGAGCAGCTGTGATAAAGACTTCGAAAAAGTAAACACCAACCCAAATAACCCGGAAAAAGTATCTTCCGCGTTACTTTTGCCAAACGTCATTCGAAACACAACGAATGAAATTGCAGGTAACTCTTGGGGATATGGCAACATTGTCATGCAATACACTGCGAAGATCCAGTTTACCAACGAAGACAGATACAACTGGGGTCCTCAAAGTAGCCCTTACAGCTCCTTTTACAATGCGCTTCGTGATATCAATAACATCATTGAAATCTCAGGAACTGCGAAGCAGCAAAATTATGTAGGTGTTGCTAAGGTGATGCGCGCTCATTTGTTTGCTTACATGAGTGATGCGTATGGTGAGATTCCTTACTCAGAATCGTTGCAGGCAAAGGGTGAACTTAACTATCCAAAATTTGACACACAGGAAGTTATTTATGCTGGTGTATTGAAGGAATTGGAAGAGGCAAATGCGCTCCTAGGAACTACTACTGAAAAAGTCGACGGAGATATCCTTTTCAATGGAAATGTTACCCTTTGGAAAAAATTCGCCAACTCTCTTCGTCTTCGAATTTTGATGCGTCTTTCTGACCGAAAGGATCCATCTCAAGCCATGCAGGCAATCTTGAGTAATCCAACTCAGTCTCCAATTTTTAGTGCTGCAACTGAGCAAGCAGTTCTTCAGTACCTTCAGGATGTACCCAATCAGCATCCTTTGTTTACGACTCGATCAGGATCTTACGACGAAGTTCGTTTGAGCATTCGATTAGAAGATGAGTTGAAAGGGTTAAATGATCCAAGATTGTTCGCCTATGCCCAGCCAACCACAAGTTCTGCAGCAGGTGTTTTAGGTGCAGTTACCGCTTATGAAGGGGTGCCTAACGGATTAGGTGATGAGGAAGCACTAAAATATTCTCCATCAGGTGATGCTACTAAAGGCGGATCAAACTTCATTTCTCGAGTAGGCCTTCTATGGGCTTGCTCCGCTTGTACGACTCAGGCAAACCCATTAGGCTACCAAGGCATTCTAATGAGCTATGCAGAGGTGCAATTCATACTTGCAGAAGCTCGTGAGCGTGGATTTATTACCGTAGGTACAGCTGAGGATTATTACAAAAAGGGAATCCAAGCTTCAGTAGATTACTACAGAGCAAGATATACAGTAATCAATCAGCCAACAATCGCTGCAAGGCTTGTTATAGATGATGCATACTTCGCTCAGACCAAAGTTGCCTACACTGGTACAACTCAAGAGAAGTTGGCAAAAATCGGCACACAAAAATGGATTGCGCTATTCTTCAGTGGCATGGAAGCATGGCACGATTGGAAGCGCACAGGCTACCCAAGCATCAAGCCAGGACCTGCGGCCTTCATTCCTACCGTACCTGTTCGATTTATGTATCCAGGTAGTGTGCAGTCGCTAAATGGTGAGAATTACAAAGCAGCCATTGGTCGTCAAGGTCCAGATGCGTTGACCACGAGAGTTTGGTGGGATGTGAAATAGTACCCTTAAATTTGATTAGTTATACAAAAATCTGCCAGCTGTTCAGTTGGCAGATTTTTTAAATTCGAACAATTATGAAAGCAAAATTTCTCACCCTCTTACTTCTCGCCGGTTTAAGTTTTGGAGCGCAAGCCCAATCAAAGAAAACGGCCACTGAAAATATTGTCTTGGTCACCTTTGATGGATTAAGATGGCAGGAGCTTTTTAAAGGCGCTGATTCACTCTTGATCGACGATACAGGATTGATTAACCAAGCAGGTTCCTTGCTTTCCACCTATTGGAATGTAGATCCAATTAAGCGCCGTGAAATGCTTTTTCCATTTTTCTGGAGCACCATTGCGAAAGAAGGCCAGCTCTATGGAAACAGGGCTTATGGGAATATGGCGGACAATACCAACAAAATGTGGTTTTCCTACCCAGGCTACAATGAGTTTTTGAGTGGATTTGCGGATGATTCCCGCATCAATTCCAACAATAAATTTTACAACCCAAATGTGACTTTATTGGAGTACCTCAACCAAATGCCAGCCTACAAAGGAAAGGTAATGGCATTTGCGAGTTGGGATGTTTTCCCATTCATCATCAACACAGAGCGGAGTGGGATACCAGTAAATGCTGGTTTTGATATCGCCAAAGGCAATGACCTAACGGATGTTGAAAAAACAGTCAACAGGCTGCAACAAGAAATCCGTGGTCCTTGGGGAGGGGTTCGCTTGGACGCATTTACACAAGCCTATGCGTTGGAAGCAATCAAAAAGTACAAGCCGAAGGTACTTTATGTTGCGTATGGAGAAACGGATGACTGGGCTCATGATGGAAAATACGATCAGTACCTACTTTCAGCTACCCAGACCGATAAATACATCCAAGAGCTGTGGAATACCTTGCAAGCGGATCCACAGTACAAAGACAAGACTACCTTGTTAATTAGTGTAGATCATGGTCGTGGAATCACCAAAGAGAGCTGGAAGAGTCATGGTGCTCGGGTACCTGAGGGTGGCGAGATTTGGCTTATGGCTATAGGTCCAGATACTCCTGCTGGCGGAGAAATGAAAATGAAGGGCCAATGGTCTTCTGCGATGGTGGCCCGTACGGTATTTGAATTACTTGGCCTTAGCTATCCAGATCCAAAAGCTGCACCTGCAATTAAGGAAATGATCAAATGAAAAATTGGGGGGTAGGTGCTGTAATTCTGTTACTCTTCCTTCAATCATGCGCTTTTCAAACCTATAAAAATGCCTCTCCGACTTTTCGGGAGGAATTTTTTGCGGATGAAGAGGCGATTGCGGACTTTTTAACTAAGGGGATGCCCCAACCTTCACGTTCACTAAATGAAGGGTGGATTTTTTTGGGTAAGGATTCGCTCCCAGGGATTTCAAGAAGCTTTTCTACGGATGTTCAAGGTGAATCCATTCAACTTCCGCATCGGATTACCTTTGCGAATCATTCGTTTTGGTACCATAAAACCGTTGACCTCGAGGAAGGGATTTTAGCTATGGATGCAGATGATGGGGTTCAGCTTTGGATTGATGGCAAGCAAATTAAGAGAATGGAAGGAGGGGATTTTTTTCAAGTTGCAGCAAAGAAGGAGGCAAGTGTGACCATCCGAGTGGTGAACAATGCCATGGCTGGAGGATTGCAAAAAGTGGGTTGGATGTCAACTCAGGAATATTGGACTTGGAAAAATCAGCGCAGTGCCAAAAGAGTTGAAACACTACAACTTCGAAAAAAACAACTTCTTACGACTGACCAACTGCAGCTACCGGTTTCAAGCGCATCCTTGGAAAATGAGCTAGCTCAGCTTCCTATGTTGATGACATCACCCGTGCTAGTATTGGGAAGTGACCAGTCCTATTTTTTGCGTTGGGTAAGTGAAAAAGCTGGGGAAGCTACGCTTAGGTTCAGTCAAGGAAAGGAAGTCAAGCTTACCTCGGCTACTGGGATTTTTACATTACCCATCAGCGGAGATGTGGAGTTTGAGTTATGGCAGGAAAAGGCCTACCAGGGAAAGTTTACCTTTTCACTTCCTCAATGGGGTAAGAAAATCAAACTCGCCATTTGGGCGGATTCACAAGGGGGATGGAAGCGTTTTGATCAATTCACAAAGCTAATTCACGAAAATCAGGTCGACCTGAGTATTGGGGCGGGTGATTTGGTGAACAACGGTTCGGAAGAAGATGTTTATCCTCGGTTTTTACAAAAATTGAGTCAAATGAATGCTGCGCAATTGCTGGTTCCAGGCAACCATGATTACGATGGGTATTACGATGATTTAAATCCAGAGCAATTGCAACAGTATTTGTTTCGGGAGAATGAGCCGCGGTATGGTTTTCAGCAAGTCGGTCCTGTTGGGGTATTGACGCTGGATCCAAGTGAGAATTTTCCAGTGTCTATTGCTGAAACTAGTGAACAAGGGAAATTTCTGCATTCGGTTTTGAACTCTGAATCGTGGAGTAGTTCAAGTTGGAAAATGGTTGTTTTGCACCAACCTCCTTATTCTCAAGGATGGCCGGGATACCATGGAGAGGAAAGTATTCGGGTCCTGTTGGAACCCTATTTCCATGCGGGAAAAATTGATCTTGTTATTGCAGGCCACACCCATGATTACGAGCGGTTGACAAAAGAATTTTCTGGCAACCAAGTTCATTTTTTCATTGTGGGAGGTGCTGGAGGTGGGATGGAACCCGAAGGAAAGAGGTCCGATTACCCCATCATGGACCGCTTGATTAAGAAACATCATGTTGCCATCGCGGAGGTGACAGCATCTGAATTTGCCGTTCGAATTTTGGGAAGTAATGGAGAACTCTTGGATCAACTTACCCTGAGTAAGCCCGATAAGAGGTAGGGAAATGCTGCTGTGTGCGGGTTAAAGCCTAAAAATTGCTTTGGTTTTTTTGCTTTGAATTGTTACTAAATCGTTATTAAAAAACCAGCCCTCACTAGAGAATCTTTGAATCCTTAGTTTTGTATAAACCTTGCATTGTGCCAAAATTCGTAAGCTTTTTAAATCCTACGGAAAAATTTAGTATTCAGTCCGAACCACTTCCAGAGTTGAAGGAGGGAGAGATTTTGGTTCGAAATCTTGCAGTCTCTATCTGTAAAAGCGATCTACATACCTATGGAGGAAAGCGCATTGAAAAATCCCCTGTCTTGCTAGGACATGAGGTCGTGGGTAGGGTGGAATCGTTTGGGCGTACCAGAGGTGCAGTAGATGTAACAGGTAAAATTCTTCAAATTGGGGACAAAGTTACCTGGGCAATTTTTTCAAGTTCTCCTCTAGATCGGAATGCACAACGGGGAATGCCACAAAAAGCGGAGGAACTTTTTAAGTATGGCCATGAAAAAATCGAGGAAGGGAATCATTTTCACGGGGGACTTAGTGAGTACACGATTATTCGAAAGGATACCCCAATCGCGATTTTAAAGGAGGAAATTCCCAATGAAGTTGCTTCCCTTATTAATTGCACCCTCGCTACTGTAGCAGGTGCCATACGGCTAGCTGAAGGAGTACAGGATAAATCTGTGGCCATTTATGGCGCAGGAATGTTAGGCGTTGCCGCTTGTGCTATGGCAAGTCGAATGGGCGCAAAAAAAATTGTAACCCTAGATCTGGACAAGGAAAGAGGTGCGGTTTCAAAAAAATTTGGTGCAGCCGCCTATTTTCTGCCAACGGAACTTGTAACTGAAAAATTTGATGTGGTCCTCGAGTTTACGGGTGCTACTGAAGCCATGGAGCATTCGGTCCGATTAGCTGCTATTGGTGGGATTACGGTTTGGGTGGGTGCAGTGTACCCTCAAGAGGAAGTTCGACTTCATGGAGAGTACTTGGTTAGAAACCTGTTGACCATTAAAGGATTACACAATTACAACCTAGAAGACTTTGCTTTTGCAGCCAACTTTTTGGAAGAGGAGTATCAAAATTTTGATTTTATGAGTTTGATCAAAGGTGGGTTTTTACTGGATGAGGTGGAGGAAGCTTTCCAGTTTGCATTGAACCAAAATCCATATCGAGTATCTCTAACCCTGGAATCAAAATGAAGGCCCTAAAGTCGAACTCGGAAGTACTGTTTGTAGTAAAAGCAGCGGTTGCGGTTTTCATTACCTACCTGAGCATGTATGCATTCCGAAAGCCATTTACCTCGGCGTTATATGCGGATTATGAATTATGGGGGGTAGATTACAAGATTTTGTTGATCATCACCCAGTTGGTGGGATACACTGTTTCCAAATATTTTGGAATAAAAATCATCTCTGAACTTTCGGCAAGCAAGCGAACCCGCACCCTAGTTTTCCTTATGGCATTTTCCTGGCTTGCCTTGTTATTTTTTGGG
>CAMCBC010000068.1 GCA_945872775.1 Spirosoma fluviale
AGCCATGGATTTAGTGGCTTCTGCCAAAAACATTATTGTAGCCATGCAGCATTGCTCGAAAGATGGGCAGTCCAAATTATTACCCGAATGTGCTCTCCCACTCACTGGGATTCGATGCGTAAAAAAAATAGTCACCGACCTCGCAGTATTGGAAATTGCTCCGGAAGGAGGTTTTATTCTAAAGGAACGAGCACCCAATGTTTCAATAGAAGAGATCAAATCCAAAACAGCAGGTAAGCTTATTATTTTAGGAGAGGTACCTGAAATGCAATTCGATTAATTCAAAACGACTTAAAGCAAGAAAACAAATTAGTTCAACCCATGAAAAAATCAGAAATCAACTTTCAAATCGAATTAGATGAATCAAATCTTCCCAAGGCCATCAACTGGGATGCTTCAGACAAGGAAGGCGAAGGTCTTGAAGCCACCAAAAGCATTAGTTTAAATGTTTGGGATAATTTGAACCATTCCACACTCCGAATTGATCTTTGGACGGATGAGATGTCAGTGGTAGAAATGAAGCGTTTTTACATCGATATTTTGGGTGGAATGGCACAAACCATTTTAAATAGTACGGGCGATGAATACATGTCCGAAGAAATCAAAGACCTCTGTGACAGATTGGTAAAACATGTAAATGAAGAGAATAAAAAAAGTCTATAACAACCAAATAGGCTTTAAAATGGCTTTTCTGTCATATACAATCAACTTTTAATGTGAATTGAAAATTATTGATTTGCTAAATAATTTTGAATTTTATTGGATTTTATTAAAATTTGAATCAGAAAATGATAATTCGATAATTATCTTCATTTTATTTACCGATTATTTAAAATAAATAGTTTTTAAGGTCTGTTTTTTTTTGGTAGAAATCGATAGAAAATTACCTTTTTACTATAAATTTCGAATAATTGGATTGGATTAACCTAAATTCAAAAACCATCTTAACTATTTTACAAAATTAGCCTATGAAAAATTTTACCAGAAAAATCTGGAGTTCAGTGCTCTCCTTTGCATTGTTCCTTTCTTTGGGAACCAGCATTGCACTAGCTCAGACTACCATCTCCGGTACAGTCACGGATGCTGACACAAAGGAAACTTTGGTAGGGGTAAACATCCTTGTGAAAGGTAAAGTAATTGGAACAATTACTGACCTATCCGGTAAGTTCACCCTCAACGTAAATCAAGCTCCTCCATTCACCTTGGTGTTTTCCATGGTTGGGTTTGGATCCAAAGAAGTAGAGGTTACGGGAGGAGTTTCCAACTTAGCTGTAGAACTAGCTGAAGTGTCCATTCTAGGACAAGAGGTTGTGGTATCTGCATCACGAGTTGAAGAAAACATCCTTAGATCTCCAGTTTCTGTAGAGAAAATGGATATCATCGCGATCAGAGATGTTCCTCAAGCAAGTTTCTACGACGCACTTAACAACATGAAGGGCGTGGAAATGAGCACTCAGTCCTTGACATTCAAATCGTTCAACACCAGAGGTTTCAATGCCAACGGTAACGTAAGAACGGTTCAAATGATTGATGGAATGGACAACCAGGCTCCTGGTCTTAACTTCTCTGTAGGTAATATTGTAGGTATCTCTGAATTGGATTTGGAAAGCGTTGAATTGCTTCCTGGTGCTGCATCAGCACTTTATGGTCCAAACGCAATCAATGGTATCCTATTGATGAATTCTAAGAATCCATTCCAATACCAAGGTCTTTCTGCCAACGTAAGAACAGGCATAATGGACCAAAAGGATAGAACTACTCCAGGAACTGGATTCTACGATTTCAGCATGCGTTATGCCAAAGCAATCAACGATAAGTTGGCCTTCAAAGTAAACATGTCTTATTTGAAAGCAGATGATTGGCAAGCAAATGATTTCCGCGACCAATCCTTGCTAAACGGTTCTCGTATCAACAAGGGTGATAGAGTTTCTAATCCAGGATACAATGGAGTAAACATTTACGGGGATGAAACCAACGTAAATATGAATTCCACTGCTCAAAGCATGGTTGCTGCCGGAGCTTTACCAGCTGCTCTTCTTCCATTAATCCCTCAGACATTTGTATCCAGAACTGGCTACAGAGAATCTGATTTGGCAGATTACGGTACCAAGTCTTTGAAATTAAATGCTGCTATTCACTACCGAATCAATGACCGAGTGGAAGCAATTCTTCAGGGTAATTACGGATTTGGTACTACCGTGTATACTGGTGCTGACCGCTACTCTATTGCCAACTTCAAGTTGGGTCAATACAAAGCAGAATTGAAAGGTGCAAACTGGTTCTTAAGAGGATATACCACTCAGGAGCGTTCTGGTGATGCTTTCGCAGTAGGTATTACTGCACAAGGAATCAACGAAGCTTGGAAGCCTAGCACTACCTGGTTTCCTCAGTACGTAGGGGCTTTTGCGCAAGCAAGAGCTAGAGGTCTAGATAATGCAATGGCGCATGATGCTGCTAGAGCATTTGCTGATCAGGGCCGATTACTACCTGGAACTGCTGCATTTAATGCTGCTAGAACTGCTGTAACTGGTCGTCCTATCCCAGGAAATGCACAAGGCGTAGGTGCGAAGTTTGTGGATAAAACCAACTTATACCATGTGGAAGGTTCTTACCAGTTCACAAACATCAAGTGGGCTGATTTCGTTGTAGGTGCTAACTTCAGAACTTACCAACTAAATTCTGACAAAACCCTTTTCGCAACTGACGAAAATGGGGATGAATTCACGATTAAAGAGCACGGAGCATATGCACAAGGTTCTAAGTCTTTGTTCAATGACAAGTTTAGATTGACTGCTTCTGCTCGATATGACAAAAACGAAAACTTCAAAGGACAGTTGTCCCCACGTGTTTCGGGTGTTTATACTGCAGGAACTCACAACTTCAGAGCTTCTTACCAGACTGGTTTCCGTCTGCCCACGACTCAAGATCAATACATTGACCTTGTGACTCCTCAAGCAAGATTGATTGGTGGTCTTCCACTATTCAGAAGTAAGTACAACTTCTCTGGAAACCCAGTGTATTCACTTGCTACTGTAACCAACTTTGGTGGAGCAGTTTTGGCAGGTACTCAGCCATCTTCACCAGTGTACCAAGCTACTATAGCACAGGCTACCCAATTGGCAATTACGCAAGCAACTGCAATCGTAACTCAGCAAGTAACAGCAGGCCTAATTCCTGCTGCACAAGCTCCAGCGGCTATCGCAGCCTTGGTACCTAGCATCGTTCCTACGATTGCTGCTCAGTTGGTGCCTGCTAACGCCGCTGCTGCAGCGAAGGATAAGCTAGTAGCTTTCAAGCCTAGCGAGTTCAAACCTGAAACAGTTAGATCATACGAATTGGGTTACAAAGGTTTGTTTTCCAACAAATTGTTGATCGATGCTTATGCATACTTCAATAGTTTTGAAAACTTCATTGGTGGCCAGGTATTGGTTCAGGATAAGAACTATGTGGCTACTAGCCCAGCATCAACATTAGGTCTTAACCTATTGAACGCAAACACAAGAAATATCTACTCCATGCCAGTAAACAGAACCGAGACCATCAAATCTTGGGGTTGGGCATTGGGAGCGGATTACCGTTTGCCTAAGAACTACACCATCGGAGGTAACGTATCTTACAACACCTTGAACAACCTGAAGGAATTGACAGTAACTGGTTTCCAGCCTTCTTTCAACACTCCTGAGTACCGTTATGTGGTGAACTTTGCTAACCGTGAGATCGTGAAGAACATTGGCTTTGCAATGTCTTACAGATGGCAGGGTGAATTTGCTTGGCAGTCTTCTATCGTAGCTCCTGCAGTATCTTCACAGCAACTTTCTGTGATGCCTGCTTTCGGAACCTTCGATGCTCAAATGAGCATTAAAATGAAGGCTTTGAAGTCAATCTTGAAAATCGGTGGATCTAACCTTTTCAACAGCGCAGGATACAGACAAGCATGGGGTAACCCAACTGTAGGTACCATGTACTTTGTAAGCTTAACTTTCGATGAGTTCTTGAACTAATCGAATCCACTTTCTTAAAAAAAGGGCTGCTCATAAGAGCAGCCCTTTTTTTGTACCTGATACTTTGTACAAAGTACGAAGTACCAGGTACCAAGTAGAATAAGAAGCAAGAGCCAAGAAACAAGACAAATTGTACGAAGTACCAAGTAGACTCAGAGGCAAGAACCGAGAATCAAGAGATTATACTAAATTGTACGAAGTACCAAGTACAAGGTACGAAGTACCTTAAGAATTAGAATCCTACTCCATATTGGTACTTAGTACTTCGTACTTGGTTCTTTGTACTACCTTATTTCTACATTCTGAGTTGAACGTTCGACATTGAAAAAGTATCAAGACAAATCAAGAAACAAAAGACGAGACTTCATTGTACGGAGCACCAAGTACCTGCCTGTAGCAGGCAGGCAAAGTACGAAGTAGCTTTTGGATTAGAATCTTGCTCCATATTGGTACTTAGTACTTCGTACTTGGTACTTTGTACTATGCACTTTTCTCTACCACCTAAATTCCGCTTAATGCACTTCTCCCATCATTTTCTTGAGCACAGGCTTCAAGAGGAATAAGACCAAGGCAGAACCCATCACGGTATACACGATCAGCATAAATTGATCTGGCATAGCAGCAAGTCCCTCTTCAGAGCCCCCACTCGCCTCCCCTGCAATCAATCCTGCAAACAAATTGCCCAAGGCTACAGAAAGGAACCAAATACCCATCATTTGACCTCCATATCCTTTAGGAGCTAGTTTGGTCACTAAAGAAAGCCCTACAGGTGACAAACTCAACTCACCGAAGGTATGGAAGAGAAAAGTGATGATTAACCAGCTTGGAGCTGCCAATTCACCTGAAGCAGCAATCTTCGTTGCGAAATACATCACAAAAAAGCCTAAGCCCAACATGGCAAGTCCAAAGGTGAATTTTAGCGGAGAGCTTGGCTCTAGATTTTTCCGACCCAACCATACCCAAAGTGCTGCAAAGAAGGGAGCAAAAATGATGATGAACAGGGAATTGATAGACTGGAAGTATCCAGTGGGAATCTCCCAGCCCAATACAGTACGGTCCATAAAGCGCTCTGCAAACAAGTTGAGCGTTGAACCTGCCTGCTCAAATCCAGACCAGAACATGGCAGAGAAAAAGAACAAAACAGCAATAACGCCCACCTTATTCTTATCCCCTTTGCTGAGGCCTCCAAAAGCAATGACATAGCCTAAATAACCAACTGCAACAATCGCAATGACCGTTCCGGAAGACTTAGCAATCGCTTCTGCATCAATTGGCACTACCCCCGAAAACAACAAGCCAATGACCACTAGACCGACCAAGCCAATCACTGAGGTTAAGGATTTTAACTTGGTTTGAGCTGTTTTCTCCTCAGGAGTAACCACTACTGGCATTTCACCATAGCCATCCAATGCCTTACCCGTAAGCTTGTACTGAATCAATCCGAAAATCATTCCTAGACCTGCCAATCCAAAACCCAGATGCATGTCGTATTCTGCTACTGTTGCACAGGCCAAAGGAGCTATAAATCCTCCTATGTTGATGCCCATGTAAAAAATAGAAAAGCCTGCATCACGTTTGGAACTACCCGCTGGATAAAGTTGACCTACTATGGAACTAATGTTTGGCTTTAGTAATCCAGTACCAAGGACAATCAGCAAAAGTCCCATGAAAAAAGAAGTGGTATCTAGGGTACTCAAGGTAGTTTTTGCTTCAGAAGCACCAGAAATCCATCCTTCTATGCCTGGTACAGCCATCATAAAGTGACCGAGGGCAATAATAATTCCTCCATACCAAACCGACTTTTTTAAGCCAAACAATCGATCTGCGAGCCATCCCCCTGGTAATGCCAATAAGTAAACACCCATGGTATACAAGCCATATACAGCACCCGCCGTAGGATCATCAAAACCAAGCCCTCCATCTGCAATGGCCTTGGTCATAAATAAAATCAACAAGGCACGCATGCCGTAATAACTGAAGCGCTCCCACATTTCTGTGAAGAACAAAGTCATGAGTCCTTTTGGATGACCAAAAGCGGTTGGGCCCGCAAATTCTGATTGAAGTGTTTTTTCCACGGCTATTTCGGGTTGAATGGATTAAATTCTACTGCAATGATAAACTTTTTTGACACTTGAACATAAAGAATCTATTGCTATCGAATCAATTTTAAGAAAAAAATGAGTTGTGTTCCGTACAAATTCAAAGGAGAAAAAATAGGTGCATCCATTTATTGGTAAAGTCCTTCCAAGTAAATTTTGAAAGCCATTCCCAACCTGTTGCTGGAGAAGTCAGGTTAATAAATTCAATAAACTAACCCCAAGACTTAATTTTCACTCTTTTTCATATAAAACCAACAAAAAGCCGCCGCAACCCCTATTTTTGCATCGCACTCCACATAAACCACAAATCATCAACCCTAGTCATGAAAACAGCTGAAATAATTACTGAAAAAGGAACCATGCTTGTCCAATTTTATGAAGCAGACGCTCCTATCACGGTTCAAAACTTTATAGACCTTTCCACCAAAGGTTTTTACGATGGACTAACTTTTCACCGCGTAATCCCAAACTTTGTGGTTCAAGGTGGCTGCCCAACAGGCACTGGTACAGGAGGTCCTGGATACAAAATTCAATGTGAATTGACTGGTGGAAACCAGTTCCATGATCGCGGCGTACTTTCCATGGCACATGCGGGAAGAAATACAGGAGGATCACAATTTTTCATCTGCCACAGCAGAGCAAATACTGCACATTTGGACCGTAACCATACCTGCTTCGGCAAGGTAGTGGAAGGTTTGGAAGTGATTGATGCAATCCGTGCAGGAGATAAAATTGAAAAAATTCTAATCCACGAATCTTAATCAAATTAATTCCGGTGTACTTTATCAGTTTTTAATAGTGCACCGGAATAGTTTACCGCTTTATTTTTTCAAGCTCTCCTAAAATGCCCATCACCTCGGCATGTATTTTTGGGGCTGTTTCTGGTCCTAGAGAGTTAATTTCACCGTAAGGACGCTCCTTATAATCGTACGTAAATGGAGGTTTTACATCCCATTGACTCTTGGGCACGATGTAGCCAATCATGTCATTGGACATTCCCGAAAAAAATCGATACTGCCCAGGAATCTTTTCCATTAAAGCTGGAACCTCTACTGGAGCTAGTTGAAAATCTGCCCCTGCAGGTGATTCTACTCCACCATGAAGAATTTCTGGATAAAGTTCTCCAGGAACATGAACGAATGTCGCAGGCCCTAATTTCCAGGTAGAAACCTCCGATCGTATCTGTTTCCATCCCACAAATCCACGATCAAATATGCCAACAAAAGCTGCCAGCTGAAAGAGCGAGTTGTCCATCTGAAGAGAAATGCTCTTGGCTCTAATTCCTAAGTCCAAAGAAGAGTGAACTACCAAACTGCTGTCTTTCAAGGTTTCTAAGGTTATTTTGGCCAAAGCCTTTCCTTGAGCAAGAAGTTTGTCTGGAGCCTGTTTTTGGTAAGAAATGAGCGTGTAGGGATCTACGACTGCAAGATCAGGAGCCGTAGTCATCAATCCTCCTACAGCACCATTCAAAAAGATCGCTACCCCCCCGATGCCTGGCTCGGCCAAGGTATCTGCTACGGGAATTCCAGCTTCCACAAAATTTCTCCAAGGATCTGCAAAATCAGAACTGATTTGAATGTTTTCCAACCACAGAGTCTCGGGGTGATTTCCCCAGTTCATTACCGTTCCTAGCGTGGTGCCAGTTTGTGCATCGAGCACTTGCATGAGCTGCAAGCCTGCATCAAAAACAAAAGGAGGTCGTGTATCCCCTACCAAATCACCTAATCGATCTGGTTCTTGGGCAAACTTAAAATGTGCTGGCTTTCTAGATGTAAAAGCTTCTCCCACAGCTGTAGCAATTCCAGCTTGTACTTGCTTCATGTAGTCGTTATTTACCCCACGCACAAATTCAGAAGGTCCCCACATACCCATCAAATCAGGTGCTGAATGCACATGGGTACTGGAAATGACCACATAGTCTAATTCAGGGTACTTTTCTTGAATCAATTTACGCGTGGCAATCACTTCGTCATTGCCAAATCCAATCATGTCAATGACGCAAAGGGCCAAGGAAACATCCCCAGATTCGATGACCATGGCCCTCGCCCACAGTTTATCGAGTACACTTTGTGCAGGCCTGGAATTGTGAAAGCCCGCTAGCCAAATTGCATCAAATTCTCCATTTCCATTGGCATCTACGAAGCGGTCCCCTTTTTCAGGATCATACTTTGAATCCCCATCCACATCTTCCCAGGTTTCAAAACCGGTTGGTGTCAGATCAACTTTCGCAAATCCAGCGCTCACCGTAGCTGCTGAAGCATATAGAGAAAGATCTGTTTGATTGCCGGCATGACGATCGCGGAATTGATAGGCAGAATAGCCAATTACACCTACTAGCAAAACAAGTAGAACGATTGAAAAAATTAGAAGACCTTTTCGCATACAATAAAATTAAAATACCAAACCCTAAACTAGTATTTTTTTCTTAGTGTAAAGCCTAAGTACTTGAATTTGAAGGTGTCAATTACTTGGGTTTTGAGTTTGTTTACGAAAATGCTTCTCATGAATATCGGAATGGGGGACAATATCTTTATACCATCTCAATCTTAATTCACTTCGCTCCTCTTCAGAAATAGGGAAATTTGGACTTTCAAATTCCGATGCCCGCTTGATCAATTCATATAAAAAAATGGAAGCCGATACGGAGATGTTAAAGCTTTCCGTAAACCCTTTCATTGGAATGTGGACCAGTCCATCCACCTTGGCTTTTACCTCCTCACTGATCCCTTCGTGTTCATTACCGAATACCAAGGCTACTTTTTGGTCTGGAGAAAGGGGTAAATCGTGGATGGAAAGGGAATCTGATGCCGGACTCGTTCCATAAATTTTATAGCCTTTCTCGCGTAAAGCAGTAAAACAAGGGTCTACAGCGGATCCCCCAGGCGTGAAATACTTATGAAGGTCTACCCATTGAGCAGCGCCACGAGTTACAAAAGGGTTGATTTTGTAGGCATCTGTTTTCTCAATTAGGTGAATGTCCTGAATGCCAAAACAATCACAGGTGCGAAGCACTGCACTGGCATTATGTGGTTTAAAAATATCCTCCAGAACTACCGTAAAAAAACGGGTTCGATGCCTCAATACCCGTTCGATGGCTGCTCGCTTATGTGGGGTAATGTACTGGGCTAGGTAATCCACCAACCCTTGATCCAATTCCATTCGGTCTCCTGCCTCGAGATTCATAGCTGCATTGAACTAGTTAAAATAGCCCAAGCTGCTCATCCTCTCCTTTCTTTGGGGTCAAAGTTAGTGTACTGCCAACTTCCAAATCATCCTCCTGCTTTTGAGGTGATTCCTCTGCTGCGATTTCCTCTTCCTGCTCGTCAGCCGTCGCAACTGCTTGCTCTGAAACCTGTTCGGATTCAATCAATTTGAGCTCCTTTACCTCGTTTGCGCTTAATTTATTGCCTAGTGCCTTCCAACCTTTGACGTCGATCAACATTTCCAGATCGTAATCCATCTGTTCTTCTAACTTGCCTTTGAGGAAGGTTACCGAAACTTGGGCTTGAGCATCTGTCGTCACAAGCTTCAAATAAGATTGCTTGTGTTCCGTGATAAAGTTAAACCGCTTATTAAGAGTAGTCGTTTCGATTATAAAGCGCTTCACAAAGTACCCTTTTGTGGATCCATCGAAGTAAACAGCTCCAATCACTTTTTGAACATCAAATTTTTGAATCAAGAGCACTTCGGCAGGCTCGTAGCGGTTGGTCAATTCAAAACTGGTCAACTCGTAATCCCCGTTTTTGTAACAAACCAAAATTTTATCGTCGCCAAGGAAGTTGCCAATTTGTTTGCCTCTAGCATCCGTATTCAATCGACCCACGGATGCATCGTAATAGATAATGAGCCCTCCCAAGGTAGATTTGCCTTCCATCTTGAATTGAACCTTACGAACAGGATAGCGTGTGAGAATATTCCCTCCAGCTGCACGTCCTTTGATTTCAATTTCAGCAAAATCAAAGTCAAATACTTTCACTCTCGCTTTTGCACCTTGGGTCAGGTAAACAGTCACGACTTCGGCCTCTCCATTGGGGTTGGAGGTGAGGTAAAGTAGCTTTGAGCCCTTCGTACCCTTGGTGAGGTCATATTCCTTGTCACGAGTCACTCCGCCTACTTGGAAACGCTTGACCATCGCACGTCCAGATACTCCATCC
This sequence comes from Spirosoma fluviale, assembly GCA_945872775.1. GTDB lineage: Bacteria > Bacteroidota > Bacteroidia > Cytophagales > Cyclobacteriaceae > Algoriphagus. The sequence goes on from CAMCBC010000068.1 coordinate 10,255, forward strand.
AAATAAATGAAATTATACGTCATGCGCTCGTCATTCTTTCGAAATACACCTACATAGACGATGTCCTTGCCCATGAAAAGCTTTTCCTGAATCTTTGAAACTACCAGTTTACCATCTCGACGAATGGCGATGATGTCATCCAAATCCGAACATTCGCAGATGTATTCATCTTTCTTGAGACCATAGCCCACAAAACCATCAAGGCGGTTTACATACAGTTTGGCATTATTTGCCGCCACAACAGCTGCTTGAATGGTGTCAAATGCTCGAATCTCAGTTTTTCGCTCCCTACCCTTTCCATACTTATCCAGCAAGTTTTGGTAGTAGGCTATCGCAAAATCCGTTAAGTGCTTCAAATTGTAATTGACCTCTTTCAACTCAGCCTGAAGGCGTTTCATCAACTCATCCGCTTTGAAGGTATCAAACTTGGAGATTCGCTTGATTTTGATTTCGGTGAGTCGAACCAAGTCTTCCTGAACTATCGTTCGGTAAAAATCAGGCTTGTAAGGATCTAAACCACGATCAATAGCTTCCAATACCGCATCCCATGTGGTACATTCTTCAATATCGCGATAAATGCGGTTTTCAATGAAGATTTTCTCCAAAGAAGAGAAAAGCAACTTTTCCAAAAGTTCCCCTTTCCGTATTTCAAGCTCCTTTCGGAGCAATTCCTTGGTTTGGGTGGTGTTGTACTTTAAAATCTGATTGACTGTTAAGAATACCGGTTTCTCATCGATAATCACGCAGGCATTGGGAGAGATGGAAACCTCGCAGTCCGTAAAGGCATACAAAGCATCTATCGTCACATCCGGAGAAACTCCCGGTGCCAATTGAATCTGTATCTCTACATCCTTGGCAGTGTTGTCAACCACCTTTTTGATTTTTATCTTGCCCTTATCGTTGGCTTTAAGGATGGAGTCAATCAGAGAATCTGTAGTTGTACCAAAAGGTATTTCTTTGATTAACAAGGTTTTGTTTGCATCTTCTTCAATTCGTGCTCTAACCTTTACCTTCCCGCCACGAAGGCCTTCTTGGTAATCCGAAAAGTCTGCCAATCCCCCAGTGAGGAAGTCTGGAAGTACCTGAGGAGAATTGCCACGTAGAATTTCAATGGATGCCTCAATCAACTCTCTAAAGTTGTGAGGCAAAATTTTGGTAGACAAGCCAACAGCAATGCCTTCTACCCCCTGTGCCAAAAGTAGCGGGAACTTTACAGGCAAAGTTACTGGCTCTCTTTTTCTTCCATCGTAGGAAAGCTGCCAATCGGTAGTTTGTGGATTAAAGACCACATCCAAGGCAAACTTGGACAGTCGCGCTTCAATGTAGCGTGCAGCGGCAGCACCATCACCCGTTCGTACATCCCCCCAGTTACCCTGAGTCTCAATCAAGAGGTCTTTTTGACCCATATTGACGATGGCATCTCCAATCGATGCATCACCATGAGGATGGTATTGCATGGACTGTCCGATGATGTTGGCAACCTTATTGAATCGCCCATCATCCATTTCCTTCATGGCATGAAGGATCCTTCGTTGTACTGGCTTCAATCCATCCTCAATAGCTGGAACTGCCCGCTCCAAAATCACATAGGAGGCATAATCCAGAAACCAGTCCTTGTACATCCCTGTTACGGGCACCGAACCGTGTAAGCTGCTATCAGAACTTTCAGAAAGGGGTGTATCGTCACTCATTTAAATATTCCTAGGGTTAAAAAGGGAATGGAAACTGGCATGTCCTTGGTGTACTTAAGAATCTACTTCAGCATCCACTTCTTCTTTTTCAAATTTGGGGTCCTCTAGAGCCAGATCTTTCTCTACTCTCAAATTGTCAATAATAAATACCTGTCGATCTGGGGTGTTCTTGCCCATGTAGAAAGTAAGCAAGTCTGCAATTTTGGTGTCCTTGGTTAGTAAAATGGGATCCAGACGAATGTCCTCCCCAATAAAGGTTCCAAATTCTTCGGGCGAAATCTCTCCCAATCCTTTGAAGCGAGTGATTTCAGGCTTGTTACCTAACTTATGGATGGCCCGCTGCCGCTCCTCATCCGAATAGCAATAGATCGTTTCTTTCTTATTTCTCACACGAAACAAGGGAGTGTCCAGTATAAACAGGTGCCCATTTTTGACCAAATCTGGGAAAAACTGGAGAAAATAAGTCATGATCAGCAAGCGGATATGCATGCCATCCACGTCTGCATCCGTTGCGATCACTATCTTCCTGTAGCGCAAACTATCGATACCGTCTTCAATGTTGAGCGCATGCTGCAGCAGGTTAAACTCCTCGTTTTCGTAAACCACTTTCTTGGTCATCCCAAAACAGTTGAGTGGCTTTCCTCGAAGAGAAAACACAGCTTGCGTTTGCACATCTCGGCTTTTGGTAATCGAACCTGAAGCAGAATCTCCTTCCGTGATGAAAAGCATGGTCCTGTTTTTCAAGTCCTCCTCTGCTTTAGGATCATCGTAATGCACACGGCAATCCCGAAGCTTTTTATTGTGGAGATTGGCTTTTTTGGCCCGCTCATTGGCCAATTTCTTGATTCCTGAGATCTCTTTACGCTCCCGCTCAGATTGCAGAATTCGCTTCAATAGCGCATCTGCAGCTCCAGGGTTTTTGTGCAAGTAATTGTCGAGTTCCGTCTTGATAAAGTCATTGACAAAAGTTCGAAGTGTTGGGCCATCTGGGCCAATACTTTGGGAACCAAGTTTGGTCTTGGTTTGTGATTCAAAAACAGGCTCCTGGACCCGAACAGCAATTGCCGCTACAACAGATTGACGAATATCGGAGGCATCAAAGTCCTTCTTGTAAAACTCCCGGATTGTCTTTACTATGGCCTCTCTAAAGGCAGCTAAGTGCGTACCCCCTTGCGTGGTATATTGCCCATTCACAAAGGAGTAGTATTCTTCTCCATAGCTTCCAGAATGCGTGATCGCCACCTCAATGTCATTCCCTTTCAGGTGGATGATCGGGTAGCGAATACTTTCCTCATCTACCTTATTCGACAACAGGTCAAATAATCCTCGATCTGAAAAATATTTTTTCCCATTGAATTGGAGACTAAGGCCTGCATTGAGGTAGGCATAGTTCCACATCTGATTTTCGAGGTATTCAGGAATAAAGTGGTAATTCTTAAAAATCGAAGCATCTGGAGAAAAAACCACTTTGGTACCATTGCGATCCGAAGACTTTTCGATTGGAGGGTCATTCAC
>CAMCBC010000069.1 GCA_945872775.1 Spirosoma fluviale
TGAATACGCGCTAAACTCATTCGAACTTAAACAAAAAAAGGAGATCCAATTGGAGCTCCTTTTTCTTTGTAAAAGCAGTTTGAATTTCATCATGCCGCCCATTCCGCCGCCAGCGATTGGATCAATAGGACGTTCTACGTGGCTGGTCACATGATGTACACGCTTTTGCCTTAGGAGAAAAGCGAAAGGGATCCAACCCACCAATCGACTTGTCTAGAATGTTATCAAAACGGCAAGAAATTTATCATTTGATAAAAGGGCCTTTACCTTCAGGTAAAGGCAAATATCCACTTTTATATGCGGAAAGACCGAACTTTATTGAATAAAAAACAACTAAAAAACAATAATAATTATGAAAAAAATCAAATTTTTACCCTTATCAGTTTTACTCTTATCTACGCTTACATTTGTAGCGTGTGAGACAGAGGAGGATCCAATACCAGAGGTTGTTGAGACTGTAGAGTTCAAAAACAGATCACTCACTCCATCATTTGTAAAGATGGGAGCAGAATTCTCTAATGTAGGTGTTTTCACGCTTGTAAGTAGTGAAGATCCAATTCCAAATTCCAATAACATGATCTACGGTGGTGCACCAGATGGTCAAGGTTTTATCAAGAATCCTGATGGAAGTGGTTACATCATGGTTACAAACCACGAAAACACCTGGGCTGTTTCAAGATTGTTCCTTGACAAAAAACTAAACATTGTTAAAGGAGATTACATCGTGAACACAGATGGCGGTTTGTTTAGATTATGCTCAGGAACTATGGCCACTCCTGAAATTCATGGTTTTGGACCAATGTTTTTGACCACTGGTGAATCAAACGTAAATGCGATGACGCATGCCATCAATCCAATTGGTACTGCAGAACCTTCAAATAGCACAAGAACAAAGCCTGCTTTGGGTAAATTCAGTGGAGAGAACTCTGTACCTCTACCTAAGGTTGCTTACCCTGGTAAAACTGTTATCATCTTAGGCGAAGATGCTGGAAATGGACAAGTATACTTGTATGTTTCTAATACAGTTGGTGATTTGGATAACGGTAAGTTATATGTCCTTAGAAGAACTGACCAAAACCAGATCGAAACTGCAATGAAATGGAACACCAACTATCCAGTTGAATTCGTAGAGGTTCCTAATGCAAAAAACCTAACAGGTGCTGAAATTGAAACTTTGAACACTTCATTGAAAAGCTTAGTGCTTGCTCGCGTTGAGGATTTGGACTACAGAAAAGGATCCGCAGTAAACAACAGAGAAATTTATTTTGTATCAACTGGTGTAAGTGGTTCTACAGAGAAAACATATATGGGAAGAATGTATCAGTTGAAGTTGGATGCAACTAACCCACTTGTTGGAACTTTAAAAATTGTTGCTGACGGAGATGTTTCGCCAACAGGAGAAAATGTAAAAGGTAAAGATGTTATCAATCCAGATAACGTAGCTGTAACAGAGAATTTCGTATACATTCAAGAAGATGGAGATTCATTCTGGCCAGAAGCTACTCACAATTCATTGATTTGGCAGTATGATATCGCTAAAGGCACCAAAAAAATCTTTATGGACATGACGCACAAAGACGCAGGATTTATAGATACTAAATACAATCCAGCAGGTGCTAACCAATCGAAATTTGGTATTTGGGAGCATGGTGCTATGGAGGATATTTCAGATGTAGTAGGTGTTCCTGGAACATTTACTATCAATATCCATGCACACACTTGGGTTGAAGGAGATAAGTTTTTGAATCCAAGTAAGGCTACTTCAGTTCAGGCTTACAAATCAGGAGGGCAGACGCTTATCTTGAAAAATGTACCGAGATAAATTATAATTTATTTATTAAAAAAACTTTCGCTTATAGTTTTAAGCGAAAGTTTTTTTTTACAATTCTCAAAAAAGTAATCTAATGATTAGAGCATTATTTATAATCCTGTTTTTAGCTTCAGCTTTTTCATGTACAGAAAAAGAGAGCCAAACTTTTGAAAGCAAATTGAAAGTAACTGTTTCAGAAAAGATAGATACACTTGGTATTGCTTTAGTGGAATTGGAAAACACAGAAAGTAAAGAAGAGTTGATTCAAACTTTTAGGAAGGCACGAAAGGATTATAAAAAAATTGAGCCCTTTGTAGAATACTATTTTCAAGGTCTCTCTAGAAGAATAAATGGCCCTGCTTTGCCAGAAATTAAAATAGACGATAATATTGTAAATGATGCAACAGGTTTTCAAGTACTTGAAGAACTAATTTTTACGGATAGCATAGATGTAAGTGAATTAAAAAAACAAGTCAATATTTTAAAGACTGATCTAAAATTTGTTAGGCAAAATTTTAAAGACTTGCCTATTCAGAACCATCATTTTTACGAATTGATGCAACATCAAATCATTAGAATCGCGACGCTTGGTGTTACAGGTTTTGATTCTCCAGTAGCGTTTAATTCAGTAGAGGAAGCCGAATTCTCCCTAGAAGGCATTGAAGAGTTTTATACGTTGTATTGTGAAGCTCATGAGCAGTCAATAAATCCTGACTTAATTAAACTGTTTGAAAAAGCGGAGCAGTTTATAAAGAGTAATTATGATTTTGATACTTTTAATAGGTTGGAATTCATAAAAAATCATTTAATGCCGATGAGCATTGCCTTTGAAAATGAATTCAAAACGGTTATTGACCAAACTCCAAACTTTAATGATAACAAGGTTTTTTACGGCCATTTAGCAGATTTAATGCAAGGCAAAAAACTCAATCCTGATGCGTTTTCTCCATTTGCAGAAACCAAATCAACTCCTGAAAAAGTAGCATTGGGAAAAGTATTATTTAATGATGTCAATTTATCGCGAAGTAATAATTTAAGTTGTGCTTCTTGTCACAATGCGGATAAGGGTTTTGCCGATGGTAAGGTTACTTCTTCAGCAAATGTGCACAGCATCTCTATCAAACGAAATTCGCCTTCAGTATTGTATTCATCCTTTCAAAAATCATTTTTTTATGATATGCGTTCACAAGATTTGGAGAACCAAATCGAAAGTGTCATGAAAGATCCAAATGAGTTTAACCTTTCTCTAAAAGAAATCAATGAGCGGGTAAATAACGACCAGAAATTGGTCCCATTATTTGCAAAGGCCTTTCCTGATAAAAAAGAAATAACACATTATGAAATCAGGAATGCGATTGCTGCTTATGTGAGGAGTTTGATGCCATTTAATGCTAAAATAGATCGTTATTTTGCTGATAAAGGAACGCTTACTGAAAGTGAACTAAAGGGATTCAATCTATTTTCAGGAAAAGCCAAATGTGCAACCTGCCATTTTATTCCCGTTTACAACGGCACTGTTCCTCCATGGTTCAATAATTCCGAATCTGAAGTGATTGGTGTCCCAGAAACTGCTGCCTGGAATAATGCGACTGTAGATGATGATGAGGGAAGGTATTACGTAACTCAATTACCCCAACTACGCTATTCTTTTAAAACACCTACCATACGAAACTCCGAAAAAACAGCACCTTACATGCACAACGGAGTTTATCAAACCTTAGAAGAGGTGATCAAGTTTTACAAATTAGGTGGAGGAAATGGAATAGGAATGAATTTGGAATATCAGACTTTGCCTTTTGATAAGTTGAATTTGACAGATGAAGAAATGCTAGACATTCTAAATTTCTTGAAAACATTAACAGATGAAGAAAAATAGATTGGCAGGTATTTTTTTTTCGATTACAAGCATCTTAATCTTTTCATGCACCAATACTGACATCCAAGAATGTAACGTTATACCTGAAATTTCTTCCAGAATTACGAATTCTCATCCCTGTATGCCCAATGGGGTCCTTGAGATTACTTCACCAGTTAATGTAAATTACAGCTATAAAATAGATCAAGGAAAATTTCAGTCCAATCCAGTTTTTGAAGGCATTTCTGTAGGTCAGCACACACTTTTTGTAAAAGATGATAGGGGCTGTGAATCTTCAAAAGAGGTTGTAGTAGATACAATTCCCAAGGGAATTGAATTCGCTGAAGTTGCTGCCATTTTGAAAACAAGATGCGCAACCTGTCATTCTGGGGTAAACCCGCATGCCGGAATGGATTTTACAAAGGTTTGTGACATTTTAACTCACTGGGACAGAATACAAGCTAGGGCAGTGGAAGGAAATCCATCTCCTATGCCTTCTACTGGCTTAATTCCTATAGCCGAGCGAACTAAAATAATGGATTGGATAAAAAAGGGTCATGCCTTTTAAATGGATACTTAATTATCCAGTTGTGATGTTTAACAATTCTGAAGGTAAGCATTGTTTAATCACTTGAAAAACAATTGCTTGATGTAAAGCTGGGTTGAATGAATTCTAATTCAATCCCACTTTGTATTTTTTTGAATCCACTTGGGTTTAAACAAAAAAAGGAGATCCAAGTGGACCTCCTTTTTCTTTGTAAAAGCAGTTTGAATTACATCATGCCGCCCATTCCGCCGCCACCCATTGGAGGCATAGCTGGACCTTCTTCCTTCACGTCTGCTACCACACACTCGGTAGTCAAAAGCAAGGCTGCAATAGACGCTGCATTTTCCAATGCAAGACGAGTAACCTTAGTAGGGTCAATAACTCCCGCCTTAATTAGGTCTTCGTATTTGTCAGTTCTCGCGTTGTAACCAAAGTTTCCTTTGTTGTCACGAATCTTGTTCACGACTACGGAAGGCTCACCACCAGCGTTGCTCACGATAGTTCTCAAAGGAGATTCGATCGCAATGCGAACAATGTTGATACCAGTGTCTTGATCTTCGTTTGCTCCTTTTAGGTTGTCAAGGGCGGAAGCAGCTCTAATTAGGGCTACACCACCACCAACTACCACACCTTCTTGAACAGCTGCTCTAGTGGCATGCAAGGCATCGTCTACGCGGTCTTTCTTTTCCTTCATTTCTACTTCAGTAGCTGCACCAATGTAAAGGATCGCTACACCGCCAGAAAGTTTAGCAAGGCGCTCTTGCAATTTCTCTCTGTCGTAGTCAGAAGTTGTTTTTTCGATTTGAGCTTTGATCTCAGCAATTCTGCCTTTGATCGCACCCTTGTCGCCAGCACCATTTACAAGTGTGGTGTTGTCCTTATCGATGTTGATTTTCTCTGCTCTTCCCAACATGTCTGGGGTAGCATTTTCTAGCTTAAAGCCTCTTTCTTCAGAGATCACTGTTCCACCTGTAAGGATCGCGATATCTTCCAACATGGCCTTTCTTCGGTCACCGAATCCAGGAGCCTTCACAGCTGCTACTTTCAATGCACCTCTGATTTTGTTTACTACAAGGGTAGCAAGTGCTTCACCATCAACATCTTCTGCGATGATCAAAAGCGGCTTTCCAGATTGAGCTACTGGCTCAAGTACAGGAAGCAATTCTTTCATGGAAGAAATCTTCTTGTCGTAGATCAAGATGTACGGATGATCCAGTTCCACTTCCATTTTCTCCGTGTTGGTCACGAAGTAAGGGGAGAGGTATCCTCTGTCAAACTGCATACCTTCTACAGTCTTCACTTCAGTTTCAGTACCTTTTGCCTCTTCCACAGTGATTACACCGTCTTTGCCAACTTTATCCATGGCATCAGCAATCATTTTGCCGATTTCCTCGTCGTTGTTTGCAGAAACAGTCGCTACCTGAGCGATTTCTTTGGAAGTAGAGATTGGCTTAGAGTTGGCCTTCAATTCAGCTACAACTGCTGCTACTGCCTTGTCGATGCCACGCTTCAAATCCATTGGGTTTGCACCAGCAGCTACGTTTTTGATTCCTACGTTGAAGATCGCTTGAGTCAATACGGTAGCGGTAGTAGTTCCATCACCCGCTTGGTCAGCAGTTTTGGAGGCTACTTCTTTTACAAGCTGGGCTCCCATGTTTTCGATAGGCTCCTTTAGCTCAATTTCTTTAGCTACAGAAACCCCATCTTTAGTGATGGTTGGGGCACCAAATTTTTTATCAATGATGACATTTCTACCCTTTGGGCCAAGGGTTACTTTTACTGCGTCAGCAAGTGCGTCAACGCCTTTTTTGAGACGATCTCTAGCGTCAGTATCGAAAAATAGTTGTTTAGCCATTTTTAGTTAAATTTTTCAGGGTGTGATTAATTAGTTACAGGATTGCGAAAATATCGGACTCTCTCATGATGAGGTAGTCATTTCCATCGACGCTCAATTCTGTGCCGGAATATTTACCGTACAATACAGTGTCTCCAACTTTTACGGTCAATGGCTCATCCTTTTTTCCGTTGCCTACTGCAATAACGAGACCTTTTTGAGGTTTTTCTTTTGCAGTGTCCGGAATGTAAAGACCGGAAGCAGTTTTTTCTTCTGCAGCTGCTGGCTCAACCAAAACGCGGTCTGCAAGAGGTTTGATGTTCACTTTTGACATAGATATAAAATGTTAAGGGTTATGTAATCTTACAGGCACCTACCTGCACTTCTTATGCCAAGGCTTGATCTTGACTTAATTCTGACAAATCGACGGAAAATCATCGGTATTCCGATAGAAAAGACATTATTCTCTACGATTTTATCTGCCAATTTTTCTCTTTTTTGGATTTGCTGTCTTCAATGTGTCAGTCTACCAAAAAAAGAGCCTTACTGCTCAGTAAGGCTCTTAATTTAGTAGGTAAGTCTTGACTTATTTTGTTGCAGTAGAATCAGCAGGAGCTGCTTCGGTTGCAGGAAGTGCATTTTGAGTATCGCCAAATGCTGGAGCAACTACCTGCTCTTTTGCAGACTCAATATTCGGAGATGAAAATTGATTGGACTGGCTGCTCGTAAAAAACACAGATGAAGCTAGCGCCAAGGCTAGAATAGAGATCGCTAAAACCCAGGTTGCCTTTTCTAAAACATTTCCTGTACGTGTTACCCCCATGATTTGTGAAGCACTACCACCAAAAGCAGCACCAGCGCCACCCTTTGAGTTTTGGCCTAAAATCACCAGAATTAGCAATACTGCTAAAACCAAAATAACACTGATTAATAAAGTAAACATACGATTGGAATTATTCTTTTGATTTTTCAATTAGGTCCGCAAAGTAAGCCCTTTTCTCGGGAAACTTCAAAGCAAGCTTCTCATAAATTTCGATTGCCATTGCTTTTTTGCTTTGTTGAAGAAGAATTGTAGCAAAAGTTTCAGAGATCAACCCTTCGTTTAGGCTGGTACTCGCGTTTGCTAAATTCTCATTATTCTGATTGGCTTCAATCTCTTTGATTGTTGCAAGCTTGATTTCCTTTTTGCTAAATGCTTTAATCAACTCAATCTGAGCTCTTTTTTCAGAGTCTAAAATTTCTTTTTTTTCTTTTTTACGGATACTTTCGATTAAGTCATCTTTAGGAGCCTTTCGTTTTTTGGGCTTTTCCTTTTCGCTGACTTCGTTTGTTGGTTGTGCAGCATTTTCCGTAGCTAACGCAACACTTTCTTTTGCCTCAGTTTCACTTTTAGCAGGTTGAAACAGCCAGTTTTTCAGCCAAACTCGATCTACGCTTGTGACAGCAGCCAGCGGAAGTGAAGGGCTACTGTCTTGATTTTTTAGCTCAAATCGTGTGGAAAGTGCATGAGATAGGTAGAAAAAGGGAAAGTTTTTTTGGACTTTCTTCAAGAGCAAATAATCCGCTTTTTCCAGCCGATCTGATTTTTGAATGAGTTCTAGAAATTGAGAGGCGTTCACAGCAATTAATTTGAATTCAATATACGGATTTTACCAGTTGGCCACGGTAGCCGTGAAAATATCTTGGATGATTGTTTCGAAAATATCTTCAACCAATTGATTCTCTACATCCAATAACGTGACCGTGCGAGGATCGTAATCTTGAAAAAAGGTAAACGTCTGTTTTTTGTTTTCCTCTTCATTACTCAAGTTGAGGTATTCCACTTCCACTGCAATGGTGAGTCGCATTTGTCCAGCACGGTCGGGCAAATTGGGATCCCCAGAAGATACGACGGCTTGGGGGGATAGGGAATAGCGAACGATTGAACCTGAAAATTGCAAATCCCCATTGTTTCGTACCAGTTCCAATTGGGTGTTGCGTTGGTAATATTCTTTCAATGATTCGGTAAATCGCTGCTCCATGTTGGCAGGGCCTCCTCCTGAGTCATTGAAAAAATTCTCCACAGAAAACGATTTGACCAACTCGTAATTGATATTGGTACCCGTAAAGCTGTATTTGATGGAGCAGGCAGAGAGTCCCAGGCATAGGACAACCAACAGCAGAAAAGATCTATTCAATATCATATTGTTTAATTTTTCGGTAGAGCGTACGTTCAGAGATTCCGAGGTCGTTGGCTGCATACTTTCTTTTGTTGTTGTGTTTCCGCAATGCTTTGAGGATCATTTCCTTTTCCTTTCGCTCCAAGGATAGGGAATTGTCATCTTCTTCATGTACAATATCTTCGATAACTTCCTCCTCGTACTCTTCTTCCTGCGGCACTTCTGTATTTTTTGATTCAAGGAGCAAAGGCATGGTGAATTGGTTAGGTGATTCTGACATCTCCTTTGGCACCATGCTGGTTTCTAGGTCTTCAAATAATCCCTGATGCTTTTGAATTAGGGACGAATTGATTCCGCCACTTTGGTAAGATTCTAGAATGAGTTTTTTTAATTCATTCATGTCCTTTTTCATGTCAAAAAGGACTTTGTACAAGATATCTCTTTCGGAGAAATCCATGGACTCCGAACCCCCACCTTTTAATGCCAAGGGGAGACGGGTGCTCGCTTCAGGCAAATACCTAGACATCGTCAGTGCGTCCACTTCCCGCTGTTCTTCCAAGAGAGAGACCTGCTCCGCAATATTTTTAAGCTGCCGAATATTCCCTGGAAAGGGGTACCGTAAGATTACTTCCTGAGCGGCTGCATCTAGGGTGATGGGCTTCACATGGTATTTTTCAGAAAAATCGCCTGTAAACTTTCTGAAAAGTAGGAGGATGTCTTCTCCTCTTTCCCGAAGAGGAGGCACAAAAATGGGCACCGTGTTTAGTCGGTAATACAGGTCTTCTCTGAATTTCCCTTTTTCTACTGCTTTAATTAAATTGACATTGGTCGCAGTGATGACGCGAACATTGGTTTTCTGAACTTTAGAGGATCCCACTTTGATGAACTCCCCATTTTCCAATACCCGAAGGAGTCGGGCCTGTGTGCCCAATGGCATCTCTCCAATTTCATCCAAGAATATGGATCCTCCATCTGTGACTTCAAAATACCCTTTGCGAGCCTCATGTGCCCCTGTAAAGGATCCTTTTTCGTGACCGAATAATTCGGAGTCAATCGTTCCTTCAGGAATTGCGCCACAGTTGATGGCGATGAACTTGCCATGCTTGCGTAGGGACAAAGAGTGGATAATTTTTGAAAAGCTCTCTTTACCACTTCCACTTTCGCCAGTGATCAACACAGTCATCTCCGTGGGTGCTGCTTGCATGGCCACCTGAATGGCATGGTTAAGCAAGGGACTGTGTCCGATAATCCCAAACCGTTGTTTGACGCTTTGAATTTCCGGTGCAGTGATCATACTTGAGCAGGGTTTATTTCAAGCACCTCTCCAAAAAGTGTCGCCGGCGAACATTCGGTAATTCTCACCCGCACGTAATCTCCGAGTTTTAAGCCATCTCCAGATACAATGACCACTTTATTTGCTGAATTACGGCCTTTCAGTTCGTTTGCTGATTTTTTTGAAGTACCATCGATCAGAATGACCTGTTCTTTTCCAAGATCCAAACGGTTTCTTTCGTGCGCAATCTGGCTTTGCTTTTCAATAATTTCCGCAAGCCTTCTTTTCTTGGTTTCCAATGGAATATCGTCTGCATACTTTTTTGCAGCAAGTGTTCCTGGGCGCTCTGAGTAGTAGAACATGTAGGAGAAGTCGTATTTCACAAGCTCCATCAAACTTAGGGTATCTTGGTGTTCCGCTTCGGTCTCGGAGCAAAAGCCCGCGATCATGTCGGAAGAAATGCCACATTCTTCACCCAAAATCTCACGAATGGCACGCACACGATCCAAGTACCAATCTCGGTCGTAGGTTCGATTCATCAGTTCAAGCACTCTGGAGTTGCCTGATTGGACAGGAAGGTGAATGTACTTGCAGATGTTGTCGTATTTTTTGATCGTATGGAGCACTTCGTCGGTGATGTCCTTGGGGTGGGAGGTAGAGAAGCGAACTCGCAATTGTGGGCTCACCTGAGCCACCATTTCGAGTAGGTTGGCAAAATTGATTACCTCAGTTACCTCATCCTCTTTCTTATTCAATCTGGCCTTGTTGTTTTCTTCTGGGGACCATTTGTACGAATCAACATTTTGGCCCAATAGGGATACTTCTTTGTAGCCTTTGCTCCACAGATCCCGCGCTTCGGCAAGGATGGATTCTGGATCTCGGCTTCGCTCTCTACCTCTGGTAAAAGGGACCACGCAAAAAGAACACATGTTGTCGCAGCCACGCATGATGGAGATAAAGGCCGATACGCCATTGGAATTCAGGCGAACTGGTGAAATATCTCCGTAGGTTTCTTCTCGAGACAGGAAGGTGTTGATGGCCTTTAATCCATCTTCGGCAGTAGCTACCAAGTTGGGGAGATCACGGTAGGCATCAGGTCCTACCACTAGATCTACGATTTTCTCTTCCTCAAGCAATTTTTCTTTGAGGCGCTCAGCCATGCAGCCAAGTATTCCAATAGTCATGCTCGGTTTGTGACGCTTCAGTCCGTTGAAATGGGTGAGTCGATTTCGAACGGTCTGCTCTGCTTTTTCTCGGATTGAACAGGTATTGAGAAAAATCACATCCGCCTTCTTTAAATCAGAAGTGGTGTCGTATCCATTTTCCTTCATGATGGAAGCGACAATTTCTGAATCCGAAAAATTCATCTGACAGCCATAGCTTTCGATGTATACTTTTTTTTCTTTTCCAGTGCTTTGCTCTTCCGAGGTTTTGAAATCACAAGCCTGCGCTTCTTCTGCAGATAGAATGTCTATGTCTTTGATCAGATCCATGGAACTGTGGTCGTAAGGGTATTTGAGCAATTTCAGCAGCTTCTTTAACTAGCTGCAACGAAAAAGGATTGCTTTTGAACACAAATTTAAGAAAATACAGACAAAATGGCAGGATTATTCTCCTTTTTGAAAAAGGAGAATTAAAAGGGAATAGGCAACTGTTCAGGGATGCTCAGGGGTGGATCACCTTCAGAAAAATTGGAAACTCCCAATCCCAGGAGGCGAATGGGTTTGGTGAAAGATTCCTGGTTTAAAAGCTCCAAAGCAGTTTGCCAAAGGAGTTCATCTTCAGGAAATTGATCAAAGGTTTTACTTCTTGTCTGTTGTGAAAAGTCATTGTATTTGATCTTTAAGGTGACTGTTCTTCCTCGAATGCCTGTTTTTTTGGATCGACGAAGTAGTTCTTCGTAGATTGCCTGAAGTTGTTCTTCCAATTCATGGGGCAGAAAAAGATCTTTTTCAAAGGTATTTTCTGCACTCAATGATTTCCGCGTTCGGTCGGGTTGAACGGCTGAGAGGTGGATTCCTCGGACAATTTGAAAATAATGAGCACCCGCTTTTCCAAATCGTTTGACCAGATACTGCAAGGAATACTCTTTAAGATCCTTACCGCAATGAATTCCGATTTGGCGCATTTTTTCAGCGGTGACTTTCCCAATTCCGAAAAACTTGCCAATCGGAAGCTTCTCTAAAAACGCTGCTGCCTCCTCGGGAAGGATGAGGGCTTGTCCATTGGGTTTGTTGAGGTCCGAGGCGATTTTGGCCAAAAACTTATTGTAGGATATGCCTGCGGAGGCATTCAAACCCGTTTTGAGCTTGATTTTTTCACGAATTTCCGTTGCGATAAGGGAGGCGGAATTTAATTGCAACTTGTTTTCAGTCACATCCAAAAAAGCTTCATCCAAGGAGAGGGGCTCTACCAGGTCAGTGTATTCGAAGAAAATTTCTTGGATTTGGCTCGAAATCTCCTTGTAGCGTTCAAAGCGTGGCTTGGCAAAGATTAATTGTGGGCATTTCTTTGCAGCTAATGCGGAAGACATGGCAGAAAAAATACCAAATTTCCGTGCTTCATAACTTGCGGCCGCCACCACACCTCGGCTTTCATTGCCACCTACTACCAAGGGTTTTCCTCGCCACTCGGGATGATCCAGCTGTTCTACAGACGCATAAAATGCATCCATATCCAAGTGGATAATTTTTCGCAACGGAAAGTCGAATAAACTTTTTTCCATGTCCAAAGCCGGGTGGGATCGGAGGCAAATTGAGTCTAGGAATTGCTAGGTAAATCTGCTGCTCTAAACTACTATTTTTTTAGTCAGTGGACTTGGGAAAAATAGAGGTATTGGCTTTTAGAACCATTGAATTTGAGTAAAAAGAAGCTGAACTGTTTGAAAAGTTTTAATTTCCCCTTGAAATAACAATTGAAGCACAAATTTAAAGGCACTATGGCTTGTATTTTAGAAGTAAATGGACTTGCTCCTGAATTCGATGAAAATTGCTGGTTGGCACCCAATGCTACCGTGGTAGGGGATGTGAAAATGGGGAAAAACTGCACCGTGTGGTTCAACGCAGTGATTCGAGGCGATGTAAATGAAATTCGTATTGGAGACGATACCAATATTCAGGATGGTGCAGTAATCCATTGTACGTACAAACAAGCGGGTACCTACATAGGCAATCAGGTATCCATTGCACACAATGCCATCGTGCATGGCTGCATCATCCACGATCGAGTACTAGTAGGGATGGGGGCCATAGTAATGGATGGAGCCATCATCCATTCCGATGCCGTGATTGCTGCTGGAGCCGTGGTGCTAGCAGGAACTGTAGTAGAAGCGGGATCCATTTATGCTGGAATGCCTGCCAAAAAAGTCAAAGACATCGGAGACAACATGCGGGAAGTTATCCTGAGGACAGCCAAAAATTACCCGATGTACGCAACTTGGTTTCCGAAGGAAATGTAGTATTTGTCAACAGTTGACCGTCCACAGACGACAGCCAATTGTATTCAGTGAGTCAAATCGTACTAAGACTACAATCAGTGGTGGACCGTTGACAGCTTGTAGACCGTGGTCTATGGTCTG
>CAMCBC010000070.1 GCA_945872775.1 Spirosoma fluviale
GAAAAATCGCCGTATCGATTAAAATTGATCAGGGTCTGACCTGAAAAACTACTAATCAGGGAGGGTAGAAATGACCAGATCAGGTTGTTGCCGTCGTTCTGTAAATTTTCAAGAATTCCTAGAAATTCATCTTGGATGTAGGGCGTACGGATGTAGCTGACATCTGCGGCATTGATGGTAAAGGTCTGCCGGTTATTTCGGGTAGACCAGGTGTATCCCAACTGTCCATTGATTGCATTTCGGTTGTATTCTGGCCTATTGGTACTCAAATACCCAAATTGAACTCGGGTATTTGGGTTGTATTTTCCATATTTCTGAAGAGTATTTGGGGAAAAGGGAATTAAGAATCTAGGAAAAATAACAGAAAGCGAAGTATTGATTTCACTGCTTTGGTAAACACCTTGGCCTGTGGCAGAAGCAACACCTTCCAATCCTGCGCGGAAATTGAGTTCCAACAATTCTCCTGCCCGAAAGAAATTACGATTCCGCAAAGCAGTACTGAAGAATGGACCTGGGAGCTGCTCGGTGATGGTCATCCCCAGCTGATTGGTGAGCTGGTATTTTTGATTGGGTTGGGTAAAAATACTAGCGGTCAATGAAGTCCCTAGCGTATCAAATGTGATATTGACAAATCGGAAAAGATCGAGACTATTGATCAATCGCTGCGTTTCAAGTGCATCAATCCTGTTGTAAGGCTTTCCCTTTTGCAATTGAATCCTTGAGGCTAGGGTTTTGGCTGAATACCGATCTCTATAAAAGGAAAAATTTATTCCATTGTATTGGGTTTGAATTTGTCGATCTGCAAACTCATCGGTAGGTGGATTGATTCGAAGGCTGATGGAATCAAGCGTGTATACCTGATGGCTTTCAGCGAAAGTGGGCTTTTGGATGACTTGCTCTATCCGTATGGATTTTCCTGCCGTATCTTGGTAAGCGATGAAGTTGATATAGGACTTCGAAAACATGTAGTAGCCCTTGTTTTTCAGCAATTCTTCCAGCCGATTTCGTTCCGCTGTAAGATTATCTTGGTTGTAAATCTGACCTTTCTGGAGAAAGGAATTCGAAGAAAAGGTGGCTAACAGGTTTTGTAATTCTGGATTATCAACACGGGTATAGACCGAGTCAAGGAGGTAGGGTTTATATTCTTCGATTTGGTAAGTGATGGAAGCTTTTTTGTTTTTAGTCGAAATACTGTAATCTACTGCAGCATCAAAAAAACCATGGTTGACCAGATAGCCTTTCATGTTCTTGCTAGACTTTTCTACCAGGTTACTATCCAAGAGGACTACAGGATTTCCGGTACGCATCAGCGTATTTCCGTACTCGATCTTTTTATCCAGACTTTCTAACTTAAGCTTTAAATTTTCCCCTTTTCGTTTGTAGGCCAATTCACTGGATTGTTCTTCCTTATTCAATTGGAGGGTATTCAATTGATCGATCACTTTTTGGCGCTTGGCAGCCACTTTACTGCTGTCGTAAAATTGGCTTCCTAGTCGGTAAAGCATTACACCAGGGGAGGTACCGAGAATCCGGGTATTGGGTGTTTGTTCGAGCAACTGCAGCAGTGCGTCCGCATCTGCTTGATTTATGCCAACCAATTCATTTTCGTAGACCACATTCTCCCCTTCTTCCAAATTTCTGGTCAAAGAGCAGCCAAGGCAAAACCAGAGTAGACTGAGAAAAAGTATATATTTGAAAGATTTCAAGTTCGAATTGGAGGAGGAATGCTAAGCAAAAATACGGTTAAGTTTATAAAATCCTTACATCAAAAAAAATACCGAGTTGAGTCGGGTAAATTCTTTGTGGAAGGTGAGAAAAGTGTACTTGAAGTACTTCAGTCCAGTTTTACGGTGGATTTACTGCTCGTTACCCAAGAGTTTGCTACGAAACATGCCAAAGTATTGGCTGGTGTTCAAGCAGAAGTTGGGTACGTCACAGCCAATCAGCTCGAGCAGGTGGGACAGTACCAAAGCAACGATGCTGCCTTGGCGGTAGTTCAAATGAAGCCAAATCAAGCTTTTACTCCCGTTAAAGGCGAGCTTATCCTTGCCTTGGATGAGGTGCGGGATCCGGGCAACCTGGGTACAATCATTCGGATTGCCGATTGGTATGGCATCAAAAAATTAATTTTTTCTTCGCACACCGCAGAATTTTACAACCCCAAAGTGATTCAATCTTCCATGGGTTCGTTTACACGAGTTCAGTTTTATTATGGTGATCTAATCCAAGCTTTTCAAGAGTGGAAGCTACCCGTATATGGCGCTTTTCTGGAAGGAGAATCTATCCATCAACTTAAAAATCCAGCTCCAGGGGTACTATTGCTTGGGAATGAGTCCCAAGGAATTTCAAAAGAGGTGGAAAAATGGGTGAGTAGTAAGATTACCATTCCAAGCTTTGGAAATGCAGAGTCGCTCAATGTTGCGATAGCCACAGCGATTTTTTGTGATAATTTCAAACGGCTTGTCCACCCATGAAAGCCAAGTTCAGCACATCCCTGGCTCGTGTTGGTCTCAATGGATTTTTACTTGGGATCTTTGTGGCGATCGGACTGGCAGCAATCCTTCCAGAGCTGGGTGCAATAAAGTCTACCATTCCCTGGAAGCCATTCATTCAAGTGGGAATTGCACTGCTCTTCTTTTTTTATGGGTTGAAGCTCGATCCAGCACAACTTCGTGCCGGGCTGAGCAACTGGAGACTTCATGTGTTAATTCAGGTGACCACATTTTTAGGCTTTCCCTTGCTGGTGTTTGCTTTAGTCAACTTTGTTCCAGGCCTAGATCCAAATTTTGCGCTGGGCATCTGCTACCTAGGGGCTCTACCGTCCACAGTCAGTGCTGCGGTAGTATTGGTGTCCATTTCTGGGGGGAATGTGCCTGCTGCGATATTCAATGCCAGTATATCCAGTCTTTTGGGAGTGGTGATGACTCCATTTTGGATGCGCGTTGCTGGGGGGGAGGTTGCTGGTGAACTTGATTTTTGGGCTTCCATCGTTGACTTATCGATCAAAGTAGTGCTTCCTGTAATTTTGGGATTAGTGATGCACCGGTATTTGTTTCCCAAAATCAAGCCCTATTTGAATCGTTTGAAATATTTAGACCAGACGGTGATTCTTTCCATTGTCTTCACCACCTTTTCTGAATCCTTCTCACAACGACTTTTTGATTCCTTCTCCTGGTTAAGCTTGGGAGGATTGTCACTTGTGATGCTTTTTATTTTGCTCGTAGTCGTTGGTATCCTCTTCTTGCTAGTTAGGGTCCTATCTTTTTCAAAAGAAGATCAGATTGCGGCAATCTTTTGTGGTTCGACCAAATCCTTGGTACATGGAGTCGCAATTGGAAAGGTATTTTTTCCAAGCGCTGCAATCTTTGGCTTGGTTTTGCTTCCTGTGATGCTGTATCATTTGCAGCAATTGATTCTTGGAAGTTTTCTAGCGAGGTACTATGAAAAAAATAAACCCTGAAATTCATTCAGGGCTTGTTTTGATTAGATGTATTTTCCGGCAAGTTCAGCCACCAATTCTCGATAGGCTAAGTCAGCATCTTCTTTAGATTTTCCTTTTAAGGTTAGCCAGGCATTGTATTTGGCGGCCGCCTTAAAATCAAAGCCTCCTGGTCTTTCCTCCTCATTGTCTCCTTCTGTAGCTTGCTTGTACAAGCCATACAAGCGAAGCAGTTCTTCGTTAGATGGGCGGGAGGTAAATTTTTGGGTTAGGGCTACTGCCTCTTCAAGGGTTTGTGGTGTCATCGATTCTTAGGAGCTAAAGCTTTGTATTTGTTTTAACGAATAAAAAAAAGCGCCTTTTTTCTTGTTAGCCAGATGTACAAACTAAAGAAAAAAGGCGCTTATGAATAATTCTATGAATTAACGATTTGGCATCGCTACGTAATCTCTTTCTGTAGCGCCAGTATACACTTGTCTTGGTCTACTGATAGGCTCACCTTTTTGGATCATTTCTTTCCATTGAGCGATCCAGCCAGGTAGACGGCCCAAGGCAAACATAACCGTAAACATGTCCGTAGGAATTCCGAGTGCTCGGTAGATGATGCCGGAATAGAAATCTACGTTGGGGTACAGCTTCCGTTCAACAAAATAAGGATCGTTTAGGGCTGCATATTCCAGCTCCTTCGCGATATCCAAAACAGGGTCTTTTATACCAAGCTTGTCCAGTACGTCGTCCGCAGCCTTTTTGATGATGGTTGCTCTTGGATCGAAGTTTTTGTACACGCGGTGACCAAATCCCATCAATCGGAAGGGATCGTTTTTGTCTTTTGCTTTATCTAGGTATTTCTTAGCATTTCCTCCATCGGCCTTAATCGCTTCAAGCATTTCAATCACCGACTGGTTGGCTCCGCCATGAAGTGGTCCCCAAAGTGCATTGATACCGGCAGAAATAGAGGCATAAATTGGTCCTTGAGAGGAACCTACCATGCGAACGGTAGAGGTAGAGCAGTTTTGCTCGTGGTCTGCATGAAGAATCAAGAGTACGTCTAGTGCTTTGGCAACCACTGGATCTACTTGATAACGCTCTGCAGGGAGTGCAAACATCATTTTCAAGAAGTTGGAACAGTAATCCAGTGAGTTGTCAGGATAGTTCACTGGATGTCCCATCTTATTTTTATACGCCCAAGCCGCAAAGGTTGGCATTTTGGCTAGCAGGCGAACCATGCTCAAATTGACTTCCTCTGGCGTGCTATTTGGATTTAGGGAATCCGGGTAAAATGCAGATAAAGAGCAGATTAAAGAGGAAAGTACACCCATCGGGTGTGCATTGGAGGGAAAGCCGTCCAAAATCTTTTTGATGTCCTCGTGAACTAGAGTATGGTAAGTGATCTGTTTTGTGAAATCTTCAAATTGAGCTTGTGTAGGTAATTCACTATGGATAAGGAGGTAAGCCACTTCCATGAAGCTAGATTTCTCAGCAAGATCTTCGATTCGGTAACCTCTGTATCTAAGGATGCCTTCTTCTCCATCCAGAAATGTGATCGAACTAGTTGTTGAACCAGTGTTTTTGAAGCCAGAGTCAATGGTGATAAGACCGGTATCACTTCTAAGTTTTGCAATGTCAATTGCAGGTTCGTTTTCAGTACCTATGATAACTGGAAATTCAAACTCTTGTCCTTTGTAGAACAGCTTGGCAGAATCAGACATGATGGATTTGTTTGTGCTTATTTTTGGATGTAAAACTCTAAAATCGGCCTCAAGTTACTAAAATCGGCTATTTTTCAAACATATTAATGTAATGGTAATCTCGAAAGATGTTAAATGGATGGGGCTTCAATAATTTTTTAGCTAATCTACTGATTATCAAGGTCTAAATTAATAAACCCTATTTATGGAATGGATAACCACTTTTTGAGATTAAACAAAAAAGTCCCGAAGGACTTTTTTTAATCACAAAAATGTTCAAAAACCTCGACCAAGTGCTCACCAATCATTTTGGCATTTCTGCCTTCGATGTGGTGTCTCTCAATAAAGTGAACGAGTTCTCCATCCTTAAACAAAGCCATCGCAGGAGAGGAGGGAGGGTAGGGCAATACCAATTCTCGAACTTTAGCCACAGCATCGCGGTCGTTTCCAGCAAATACAGTAGCTAGGGTCGTTGGCTTCTTGCCAGCTTGCTCAAGGGCCATTCGAACGCCTGGTCTAGCAGCACCAGCAGCACATCCGCATACCGAGTTAACTACTAGGAAGGTAGTTCCTTTGTGATCTGGACCTAGGTGAGCCGCAACTTGCTCTGCTGTACGAAATTCTTCGAATCCAACGGCAGACAATTCAGTGCGCATGGGGGCAATTAATTCTTCAGGATACATAATTCTGTCTGTTTATTTTTTCGTGTTAAAGAAATCCTAATTCTAATTTAGCTACCTCAGACATCATGTCTTGGGTATAGGCTGGTTCAAAAGTTACTTCCACTTCCACATGATTAATGCCTTCGATTTGCTGAATTTTTTCCTTTACTTCTGAAGGGATGAATTCTGCCGATGGGCAATTTGGAGAAGTAAGCGTCATCAAGACGAATACATTGTTTACTGGGTAAACGCTGATTTCATAGATTAATCCCAATTCATACACATCAACGGGGATTTCAGGGTCATAGACCAACTTAATGGCTGTGACCACCTTGTCCCGGAGGTTGTCAATTTGTATTTTATTATCGGAAGTTTCGTCGATGTTCATGTTAGGCGTTTTGCTTGGTTTGAAAAGCTAGTGCATAGCGCTTCATTTGATTCATCATTGCAGCCAATCCATTGGATCGTTGACTGCCTAAGATATTACCCATTCCAATTCGGGGGATAAAATCTAGGTTTGCTTCCAGAATCTCATTTGGGCTGCGTTTATTCAATACCCGAATGAGTAATGAAATCAACCCTTTGGTAATGTCCGTATTGCTATCGGCTTTATAAATTACTTTTCCTCCCTGTTCCTCCGCCACTAGCCAAACCTTCGATTGGCAGCCTTGGATGATGTATTCGTCCTTACGGAAGTCTTCTGGATAGGGTTCTAAACTTCCGCCCAACTCCATGATGTAAAAGATGGTTGATTCTCGGTCTTCACCCAGAATCTCGAATTCGGACACGATTTCATTTTGTATGTCTGCTATCGTGCTCATTTATTTTTAAGGCTAGCGATTTTGGAGACTGCTTGCACAAATACATCCACTTCCGCACGTGTATTGTAAACGGCAAAGGAAGCGCGTACAGTTCCCTCTAGTCCCAATCTGCGCATCAAGGGCTGTGTGCAGTGGTGGCCTGTACGAACTGCAATGCCTTTGGCATCGAGCAGCTGCCCCACATCATAGGGGTGCATGGATTGAATGTTGAACGAGAATACGGCTACTTTTTCGGGAGCAGTACCCACCGGGATCAAGCCCTTTACATCACGGAGGATTCCAGTAGCATAGTCCAGCAAGTCATTTTCATGCGCTAGGATTTGCTTTTTACCAGTTGTAAAAATAAAATCAAGCGCAGGCTTGAATGCGATTACTTCTGCGATACTTGGCGTCCCTGCTTCAAACTTGAAGGGGATGGTATTGTAAGTTGTTTTCTCAAAAGTCACCTCTCGAATCATTTCTCCACCTCCAAGAAATGGCGGCATTTCTTCCAAAAGTGCTCTTTTCCCATACAAAACTCCTAATCCAGTAGGGCCATAGAGTTTGTGCGCAGAAAAAGCCAGAAAATCACAATCGAGCTCCTGAACATCCACCTCCAAATGAGAAGCAGACTGGGCGCCATCTAGTAAAACTTTTGCTCCAACAGCATGGGCGGCAGCAATGATTGTTTTTACCGGATTGATGGTCCCTAAAGCATTGGAAGCATGAACGATGCTGACCAACTTTGTTTTGTTGCTTAGTAGCTTTTCGAACTCCTCCAGAATCAGTTCTCCTGAATCTGTAATGGGAATTACTTTAAGTATGGCTCCATTTTGCTCACAGAGCATCTGCCAGGGCACAATGTTGCTGTGATGCTCCAGGGTAGAAATGAGGATTTCATCTCCTTTTTGAATGAATTTGGACCCGAAGGTTTTGGCAACTAGGTTGATGCTTTCGGTGGTTCCCTTCGTAAATATCACTTCAGCTGCTTCGCGTGCATTGAGTAGGGTTCGGACACTTTCTCTAGTTTCCTCATACTGTCGCGTAGCTCGATCTGCCAGCGTATGCGCTCCGCGATGGATATTCGAATTGTCCTTTTCGTAGTAGTTTTGAATGGCATCCAGTACCGCTACAGGTTTCTGTGTGGTGGCGGCATTGTCAAAATAAATCAAGGGATGCCCGTTTACTTCTTGATGAAGTATGGGAAAAAGGCTCCTGATGGCATTGACTTGGATGGACATGGCTTAGAAATTACTTCCTAGTCGCTCTTGGATCTGATTAACGATATATTTTTGTAGGCTTTCAACCTCGATTTTGTCAAGGACTTCCCCTGCAAAAGCATACAACAACAAACCTCTTGCAGTGATTTTATCGATGCCTCGGGCTTGCAAATAGAAAAGGGCTTCCTCGTCTAGCTGACCGACAGTACATCCGTGTGAGCATTTTACATCATCTGCCCAAATCTCAAGTTGAGGCTTGGTATTGATGATGGCATCCTCCGAAAGGAGAATATTGTTGTTTTGCTGAAAGGCATTCGTCTTTTGTGCGATTTGACGTACGAAAATTTTTCCGTTAAATACTCCACGACTTTGGTCTGCCAAAATGCCTTTGTAGAGTTCATTTGATTCCGCATGCGGAATGGTATGGTCTACATTGGTGTGGTTGTCGACATGGGTTTTGCCGTTTAGCAAGTAGATGCCATACATATTGCCAACAGAATTGCTACCCAATAGATTGAGCGTTAGGTTATTTCGAACCATGTCGCCTGAAAGGGTGATTTGGGTAGAAGTAAACTGGGAATCTTTTTGGATATCCGTCACCAAGTTGCTCACCTCGATCACTTGGTTGTGCTCTTGTTGGAGACTATGGTAAGTTAGGTCAGCATTGATCCCTCCTTTGATTTCTACTACCTTATTCACAAAGTAGGGGGCATCATCCAAAGAGATATGGTAGTCGATAAAGGTTGCTTTGGAAAAATCACCTGCTTCAATCCAAATCCGTGGAGAAATTACTTGACCTCCTTTTGCTTGATGAAACTGGAGTAGTAAAATCGGAGATTCAATGGATACCTTTTTAGCAATCGAAATATGAATCCCATTCACAAACGTAGCCTGATTTAGGGCCGTGAATGGATCTTTAGCTGCATCGGCAATACTTCCCAAAGGAGTATTTTCTTCCGCAGAAAGTGAATGGATAGTAAGCCCTTCGGTTTTTGAAGAGAGCCCAGGAATAAAATAGCCGTTTGAAAAAACCAAAACTACTCCCACAAAACCAGGGAAAACAGCGGATTTGACTTGCTCAGCGCTGATAGTAACCTGCTCTGCGGGGGAGAATTCAGTGATACTGTTCTCCAATTTCTTTGCTATTGGGGTGAATTTGTATTCTTCGGATTTAAGGGCAGGCAATCCTTGTGCATAGAAACTTTCTTTGCCCAATTGGCGCAAAGAGGAAAAGGTAGCGGGTGCTGCTTCAAAAAGACCGAGAACGAATTCAGGTTGGGTCAAGGTAGACATGACTTTGGAGGTTGGGATCAAACTGTGGCTGTAGAATCAACTTCTTCCTTGATCCAATCGTAGCCTTTTTCTTCGAGTTCGAGGGCAAGCTCCTTTGTGCCTGACTTCACGATTCTTCCTTTGTACAATACATGGACAAAGTCTGGAACGATGTAGTCGAGGAGTCGTTGGTAGTGAGTTACCACAATAGTTGCCGTCTTTTCAGATTTCAACTTGTTTACTCCATTGGAAACGATTCGAAGTGCGTCGATATCGAGGCCAGAATCGGTTTCATCCAAAATGGAAAGCACTGGCTCAAGCATGGCCATTTGAAAAATCTCATTTCGCTTTTTTTCTCCACCGGAGAAGCCTTCATTTAAAGAGCGACTCAAAAGTTTTTGATCAATCTCCACCAAGGCCATTTTCTCCTTCATTAGCGAAAGAAACTTGACCGCGTCCAAAGGCTCTTGGCCTCTGTACTCACGAACTTGGTTGAGTGCGGTACGCAAGAAATTGGTAGTGGAGACACCTGGAATTTCAATTGGATACTGAAATGCCAAAAACACCCCTTCACGAGCTCGGTCTTCGGGGGAGAGGGGTAGGAGTTCTTTTCCCTGAAATAGGACTTCACCTTCAGTAACTTCATATTCTTCTCTTCCGGCAAGTACAGAGGCTAAAGTAGATTTTCCTGAGCCAGTTGGGCCCATGATGGCATGTACTTCGCCTGCTTTTACTTCTAGGTTGATTCCTCTAAGAATAGGAGTGCCTTCAATGGAGGCATGTAGATTTTTAATAGATAGCATGAGCTAGTTTTTCTAAGGTAAGCTTTTGATTATCGATTGGTTTAAACTATCGCGGTAGCTTAGCCAACCGAACCCTCAAGGGTAAGTGCTAATAGTTTCTGGGCTTCCACCGCAAACTCCATTGGAAGCTGGTTCAGTACTTCTTTGGCATAGCCATTGACAATCAAGGCTACTGCATCTTCAGTGGCGATGCCGCGCTGGTTACAATAGAAGATCTGATCCTCACCAATTTTAGAGGTAGTTGCCTCATGTTCCACTTTAGCAGAAGGATTGGCAATGTCGATGTAAGGAAAGGTGTGTGCTCCACATTGGTTACCCATCAACAGGGAGTCGCATTGGGAGAAATTGCGGGCATTGTGTGCGCGCTTCATCACTTGAACCTGTCCTCGGTAGGAGTTTTGAGATTTACCAGCAGAGATTCCTTTGGATACAATTCTTGATTTGGTGTTTTTGCCAATGTGGATCATTTTAGTTCCTGTATCGGCTTGCTGGTAGTTGTTGGTCACTGCTACCGAATAAAACTCTCCGATGGAATAGTCTCCTTTGAGGATGCAGGAAGGATATTTCCAAGTGACGGCCGAACCCGTTTCTACCTGTGTCCATGAAATCTTGGAATGGTCTCCTGCGCAAATTCCTCGCTTGGTTACAAAATTGTAAATCCCACCTTTTCCATCTTTATCACCTGGAAACCAGTTTTGAACGGTGGAGTATTTCACTTCGGCATGTGCGCCGGCATAAATTTCTACTACTGCAGCATGCAATTGGTTTTCATCACGCTGAGGAGCAGTACAACCTTCCAAGTAGGACACATAGGAAGAGTCATCTGCTACAATTAGTGTACGTTCAAATTGTCCCGTATTTGCGGCATTGATTCGGAAATACGTGGACAATTCCATCGGGCAGCGTACTCCTTTGGGGATGTAGCAAAAAGAGCCATCTGAGAAAACAGCAGCATTTAACGCAGCATAGTAGTTGTCCGTCATCGGAACAACGGACCCCAAATATTTCTTAATAAGTTCAGGATGTTCTTTTACTGCTTCGCTGAAAGAGCAAAAAATGATGCCAAGCTTCCCTAATGTTTCCTTAAAGGTGGTTGCCACCGATACAGAATCAAGTACTACATCAATCGCAATTCCTTGAAGTCTTTTTTGTTCATTGAGCGAGATACCCAATCTTTCGTAGATAGCAATCAACTCAGGGTCTACTTCATTGATGTTTTTCGGCTTTTTACTTTGCTTGGGAGCAGAGTAGTAGCGCAAAGCCTGTAAATCCATCTTTGCATAATGCACATTGGCCCATTCAGGCTCGCTCATCGCTTGCCAAGTTTTGTATGCCTTAAGTCTCCATTCCAGCAACCAACTGGGCTCTTCTTTTTTGGTAGAGATCCAGCGAATAATATCTTCATTTAGGCCCATTGGGGCCTCATCTGTTTCGAAATTAACAGACCATCCGTGTTCGTATTCTTTTGCGGTTAAGTCTTCTAAAATCTGATTGTCCTTGCTCATGTACTGAGTAGTTTAGACTAATTATATTTTGGTCGTAAAAGTACAACATTCAAACAAAAAAATATGTTCGTCCCACTGCCAAAAAACCAAGCGGCTTAAGAGTAATTTTACGATTAATCGGTTTAAGGTACTGATTTTTAGGGAAATAAGGTTAAAAAAAATGTGAAGTAATTTCTTCACATTTTTTTTAAAGTTTCGACGTACAAAAAAATTTATTTATTTAGATTTAATCCAAATAGATTTATTTCTCTTTGTCAAAAAATGAGATCGGTCTATTGATACTTTCTTCCAGCACGATTAGGGTTTCAGTACGGTCGATGCCGTCCACTTTTTGGATTTTATCCAGGACAAGACGGAGGTGGTTGGTATCTCTGCAGATGATTTTTGCGAAAATAGAATAGTTGCCTGTGGTGTAGTAGGCACTCACTACCTCTGCAATTCCTTTTAACTTCTCGATGACCGTGTCATACAAGGAACTTTTCTCCAGGTAGATCCCTAAGAACGCTGAGATATCATAACCTAACTTGGAGAAATCAATGTTGAGGGTAGCGCTTTTTACTACGCCCATATCCTCCAATT
The DNA here is from genome assembly GCA_945872775.1 of Spirosoma fluviale. GTDB lineage: Bacteria > Bacteroidota > Bacteroidia > Cytophagales > Cyclobacteriaceae > Algoriphagus. The sequence continues at coordinate 11,969 of CAMCBC010000070.1, forward strand.
TCTTCATCCGCACATGGACTGTCCCTGAGGAAACGAATACTTTTTTGGCAATTTCCGTGTAAGGTGTCTTCGCATCTTCATTGAGTAAAGAAATAATCTTTAGATCAACATTATCGATATCTAAAATTTTGTCCATTTTTTGGTGTGAGATTTAGATGATTTTTAATAAAGGATGCATGAAATTACATATTGTCTAAAATATTCCAAAATTATTTTTTCAATTTGCAATTTTGTTCAAAATATATTTCCTTTGAGTTTCTGTTCTACAGCCAAATTAAATTTTGAGATTTTGAATTTAGTGTTCAAAAATTAGTTGCTCAACCGATTTAGGCCGAAGAATTGAAACTGAAAAGGAACTTTTAATCTCTAAAGTTATATTTGGGTTTATATTCTGAAAAGAGTCTTGTCTGTGGCAAGACTTTTTTGTTTTAAAGGGTTGAGCAGACCATAATTTTTTTGAGCGGCAATGAATTCTCTCATCCACTTCCCTATTTTTAGCTAGTCAACCACCCTTTCCATGAAAAAACAACTCTTATTTTTCCCCTTTTTATTGCTTTCAACTGTGCTTCTAGCCCAGGTGAGGCCTTTTGTGCCTGAGCAGGTGTTTCCAGAGAAAAACACAAAAAGTAAACACTACCTCGTTGCAGGTGAACGTCATGGAACTTCTTTTTTCAAGAAGTTTGAATTTCCAGAAGTAGAGTATCGTCCAGGCACCACGCTTGACTTTACCAAATACCACACCGTGGATGTCATGTACCATTGGTATGAAACCTGGGCAAAGCAATATCCACAGCTGGTAGACCT
>CAMCBC010000071.1 GCA_945872775.1 Spirosoma fluviale
CAAGCAAATGATGTCTTGCCAAAAGGCAACTACAAAAAGTCATAAAACTAGGTATGAAATTGAATCTATTCGATTTGAAATACAAAAACAATAGCTCCTAATTGACAGACTTAACGCGTAAAAATTCTTATAAACTACCCTTGAACGGAAGTAGATTTTGAATTCTCATTTAATAAAAACTAAAAATTAATATGAAGCCTTTTTATTGTACAAGAGTTATGTGAAAATAACACAAAACCCATCATGTATTTATTGGCTAGATTCGGAGGAATTGATTCCAAGTTTTTGGCTCAGATTTTTCTAGGTTTTTCTGAAAGTCGAGGCAATTACTTTTCTGAAAAATTCCAAGTAGGTTATTAAGACCTATTCATGAAATTTTTCTACCTTTATACCCCATAAGAATTCAACTTATTTCTATCCCTCCGCTGCTTCTTATGGCCTCAAAAACAAAATACATTTTTATCACCGGAGGAGTTACTTCTTCCCTAGGAAAAGGCATTATCGCCTCATCATTAGGCAAATTGCTTCAATCCAGAGGATTAAGTGTTACCATTCAAAAATTTGATCCCTACCTAAATATTGACCCAGGGACCTTGAATCCTTACGAGCACGGAGAATGCTATGTCACTGAGGATGGTGCCGAAACAGACCTAGATCTAGGGCATTACGAACGATTTTTAAACGTAGAAACCTCCCAAAGCAACAACATCACCACAGGCCGGATCTACAACAATGTCATTACCAAAGAGCGCAAGGGGGAATTTCTCGGCAAAACAGTGCAGGTAATCCCACACATTACTGATGAGATCAAAAGTAACTTCTACAAGCTGGGCCAAGATGGTAAATACGATGTAGTCATCACAGAGATTGGCGGTTGCGTGGGAGATATCGAGTCCTTACCCTTTATTGAAGCAGTGCGTCAAGCCCGATGGGATCTAGGTCCTGGGAATTTCTTGGTGGTCCACCTTACGCTTATCCCTTTCCTGAAAGCAGCGAAGGAACTAAAAACCAAGCCGACCCAGCACTCTGTGAAGCAACTCCTCGAAGCAGGTATCCAACCTGACATCTTGGTTTGCCGTACCGAACACCCTTTACCTGCGGATGTCAAACGTAAACTAGCCTTGTTTTGCAATGTGCAGTTGGACAGCGTCATTGAAGCCATGGATGCTGAGTCCATCTACGACGTGCCGCTGTTGATGAAAAAAGAGAAGTTGGACGAACGGGTACTTTCCAAACTTAATTTAAAGTCGAAGTCAAAGTTAGACCTGAAAGAATGGAAAGGATTTTTAGGACGATTGAAAAACCCAACCGCCGAAGTAAACATCGGACTGATTGGTAAATACGTGTCCTTACCAGATGCTTACAAGTCCATCATCGAATCATTTATACATGCAAGCGCTGCAGCGGAATGCAAGGTCAACCTAGTGCTGCTTTCCTCTGAGGAAATAAATAATGGAAATTACAGCTCAAAACTGAAATCCTTGGACGGCATAGTGGTTGCACCGGGATTTGGAGAGCGGGGTTTTGAAGGCAAAATCACCACCGTGAAGTATGCCAGAGAAAACCAAATCCCATTTTTCGGGATTTGTTTGGGAATGCAGGTTGCTGTGATCGAGTTTGCTAGAAATGTACTCAAACTAGATCAAGCCAACTCCACCGAAATGGACCCAAGCACCCCTCATCCTGTCATTGCCCTGATGGAGGAGCAAAAGAAAATTGACCAAATGGGAGGAACTATGCGTCTGGGTTCGTATGCTTGTGATCTCAAAAAAGGCAGCAAGTCCGCCTTGGCCTACGGGAAAACAAAAATTCAGGAGCGCCACAGACACCGCTATGAATTTAACAATGATTACCTCGAACAAGTCGAGTCCCAAGGCATGGTAGCCACAGGGAAAAACCCTAAAACGGGATTGGTAGAAATTATTGAACTTAAAAACCACCCTTGGTTTGTCGGGGTGCAATTTCATCCTGAGTATAAAAGCACTGTTTTGAAACCACAACCTTTGTTTGTGGAATTCATTCAAGCTGCACTCAATAAAAAAAATAACAAATAACTGGAGCCCAAACCCAGCCATTCTCAACTATCATGGATAAAAATCAAGCAACAGGTTTGATCCTTTTTGCAGCGGTCATTCTCACCTACTCGATATTTTTTGCGACTACCCCAGAAATTCCGCCTGTAGAAACCACTTCTTCTGTCGATTCGACCACCACAACGGCAGTGGTAGCAGCAGCTGAACTGGCTACAGCAGGAGTACCTGATAGTTTACTCGACCTGGAGCGTCAACGCAAATTTGGTGACCTTGCTCCATTCACAGTGGGTGAAGAAGCTCCCCTCGTACTGGAAAATGATGTGGTTAAAATCACCCTTTCCAACAAAGGAGGAAGCATCAAAGAGGTGCTATTGAAAAAGTATACGAGCTGGAAAAACGAGCCGCTTTACTTATTAGATAGTGCTCAAACTAGCCTAAACTACTCCATTGATACCCGTTTAGGAGCTGTAAACTTGAATGACTTGTACTTTGTGCCCGCATTGAGTTCAGCCGAAGTGGAAGGTGTAAAACAGCAAACGGTCACCTTTACAGCAAGCAGTCCTGCAGGTCAACTAATTCAAAAATACACCCTGAAAGAAGGGGAATATACTCTAGAAAAGAACTTTGAAATTCAAGGGCTCGAGGGAATAATTACTGCAAAAGCTGTTCAAATTGACTGGAAAGATGAAATCAAATCCCAAGAAAAAGACCTTGCGGAATCCAGAAGAAAAACACAAGTAAATTATTACTTGGCTGAAGGTACCTATGAAAATCTTGGCTTAAGTGACGACCCGGATGATGCTGTAGTGGCAGAACCAGTCAAATGGATAGGTTTCTCCCAGCGATTCTTTACTGCAGGAATTATCGCAGACTCGGTTTTTCAGGAGGTCAAATTGAGCCAAAGTACCCCTGCTGACTCCTCCTTAGTTCGTTCGATGAGCGCAAGCCTTTCCCTGCCTATTTTAGAGGGTCAAGCTAACCTTAGCTATTATTTTGGTCCAGATCAATACAAAACCCTAAAGGCCATCACCCCTGGATTTGAGGAAAATGTGGACATGGGCTACTTCTTTGTGAGCTGGGTAAACAAATACATTGTCGTACACCTCTTCGAATTCCTTGAGAAGTACTTTGATAGCTATGGGATAATTATCATCCTCATCGTACTCCTTATTAAAGTAGCCTTATCCCCATTGACCTACAAATCCTACATCGGGATGGCAAAAATGCGGGTGATCAAACCGGAGATTGACGAACTAAAAGAGAAATACGGAGACGACGCTACCAAAATGCAGCAGGAGCAAATGAAGCTCTTCTCCCAATTAGGAGTGAGCCCGCTATCTGGCTGTCTCCCTTTATTGTTGCAGATGCCATTCCTGTTTGCCATGTTCTTCTTCTTCCCCAATGCGATCGAACTTAGACAGGAATCCTTCTGGTGGGCAGATGATCTTTCTACCTATGATGAATTTATTAAGCTCCCATTCACCATACCCTTTTATGGAGCGCACGTGAGTTTGTTTACCCTATTGATGACGATTTCTCAAGTGCTTTACGCACATTTCAACAACCAGTTGACTACGGCCACTGGCCCAATGAAGAACTTAGGCTACATCATGCCCGTCATGTTTATGTTTGTCTTGAACTCCTACCCTGCAGGGCTTAGCTTCTACTATTTTGTGTCTAACATTTTCACATTTGGACAGCAAGCCTTGATCAAACTATTTGTTGACGATGCTAAAATCCGTCAAAAGGTGGAGGAAAATAAAGTGAAGAACGTAGATAAAAAGAAGTCGAAATTCCAACAGCGACTAGAAGATGCCATGAAAGTGGCAGATGCTAACAAGAAAAAATAAGAAACGGGGGCCTAATAGCCCTCGTTTTTTTTGCTCCTTGCAGGTAGCTCATCTTCAAATAGCTTCATAGATGCTACTGATTAGTTTAGGGTTTGTCTGATTAGTTGGTTGTTGCTAAAACAATACATACTAACGTTAAAAACAGGGGCTTGCAAACTAGAAACTGACAGCTGATAAGAATTAGTGATCCTAGTTTAGGCGAGTTGCCGGAAAGTTGCGGATATTCAACTTGATTTATTAGGGAAAGTCATTTCAAAAAAAGAGGGTTCCTGCCAAAAATGGACCTGAATTTGCTTAATATTGATTTCTAAATTCTGGTAACAAACACCATGGGAAAAATTATTGCCGTTGCGAATCAAAAAGGTGGAGTTGGAAAAACTACCACCGCAATGAATTTGGCCGCAAGTCTCGCTGTTTTGGAATTCAAAACCTTAGTTATCGATGCCGACCCCCAAGCGAATACCACCTCTGGGCTTGGGCATGCTCCCAAATCAGTGGAGGCAAGTATCTACGAGTGCATGGTAGATGGGGTTGACATCCAGTCAATCATTGTACCCACTAGTTTAGACCACCTTTCACTTGTTCCTTCGCACATTGATTTGGTGGGCGCTGAAGTGGAGATGATCAACATGGACAACCGAGAAGAAAAGATGAAGGAAGTGATCTCGAACTTGAAAGATCAGTATGACTTCATCATCATCGACTGCTCTCCATCCCTTGGTTTGATCACCATCAATGCTTTGACAGCCGCAAACTCAGTAATCATCCCGGTTCAATGCGAATACTTTGCATTGGAAGGATTAGGAAAGCTACTAAATACGATCAAGATAATTCAAACAAGACTGAATCCAGACCTTGGGATAGAAGGAATCTTGCTCACCATGTACGATGTTCGTCTTCGCCTGTCCAACCAGGTGGTAGAAGAGGTTCGTATCCACTTTAAAAATATGGTTTTCGATACCATCATCCCTCGAAATGTCCGCCTCTCCGAATCCCCAAGCTTTGGACTCCCGGCCATTTCTTTTGATGCCGATGGAAAAGGCGCTATTTCCTACCTCAATTTGGCAGGGGAGATTGTGCAACGAAATGGACTTCAAAAAGCAACGAATTGATCATGTCAGATTCAAAATCTCCACGGAAAAATGCATTAGGAAGAGGCTTAGGCGCTCTTTTGGAAGATAGTCCAGCCAAAGGCAAGCCACAAGAAATTCTACCTGAAATTCAAAAAACAGGAATCTTTGAAATTCCATTAACCGAAATCCAAGTCAATCCTTACCAGCCAAGAATACACTTCGATAAAGAAGCGCTGCAAGAATTGTCTGAGTCTATTCGAGTACAAGGAATCATTCAACCCATCACCGTTCGTAAACTGGCGCCGAACGAGTACCAGCTTATTTCAGGGGAACGGAGATTTCAAGCATCGAAGCTCGCAGGACTGACCCAAATCCCCGTCTATGTACGCCAAGCCAATGACCAACAAATGTTGGAAATGGCACTTATTGAGAATATTCAGCGTGAAAACCTCAATGCACTCGAAATAGCCCAATCCTACCAGAGATTGCTGATTGAATGCAACTTAAAGCAAGAGGAACTTGGCGATCGAGTAGGAAAAAATAGAACCACAGTCAATAATTACCTTCGTCTACTGAAGCTTCCCCCAAGTATCCAAGCAGCGATTCGGGACCAGCAATTGTCCATGGGACATGCCCGTGCGCTCATCAATATCGTGGATGTAGACCAGCAACTTACGCTCTTCAAAAAAATCATCGATGAAGAGTTAAGCGTTCGCAAAGTGGAAGCCTTGGTCAAAGGATTGAATGAGGGCAAGCCAGAAAAAGCAAGTGCTAGCGCTGGAATAAGCCCGGTTCGGAAGTATGAACTGACAAAAATCCAACAGCAACTTGCCACACATTTTGGAACCAAAGTGGCATTAAAAGCCGACCAAAAAAATAAAGGAGAAATTAAAATCCCGTTCACCTCTGCTTCAGATCTCAACAGAATTCTTGAAATCTTAGAAATCATTTAATTGTGTTTGCTTTTTCCTACCCTATTCCCTCTTCCAAAACCCTGTTTTGGTCAGTATTGCTAGCTGTATGCTGGCTAGGAATAGCCACAGGAACAGCCAACGGGCAATCAGATTCTAGTGCCCGAAACACAAATGAAAAGTTGAAAAAAGAGGAAGCAACTACCAGCTTGCTCCCAAAGGACCCAAAAAAAGCAACCCTACTTTCAGCCATCCTGCCTGGAGCGGGACAGGTTTACAACGGAAAATCCTGGAAGGTACCGATCCTCTATGCAGGCATCCTCACAGACCTCTATTTTGTTCAATACAATCACAAGCGGTATGACCGCTTCAGAGAAGCACTTTTTGCACTAGACAAGGGTGAGCCTAACCCCTTCCCTTCCTTAAACCGGGCCGCATTGGTACGAAATGTGGACTATTGGAGACAAAACAGGGACCTAACCTTACTCTTATTGCTCGGTATTTACGCCCTCAACTTGGTGGATGCAAATGTGGATGCACACCTGTCTGGTTTTGACATTTCTGAAGATTTAACCCTAAAAGTGGCCCCCCAAATTGGCACACTTTCTGCGTCTACTTCCATGGGTTTTTCACTAACACTCCAATTCAAGTAATGAACATTGCACTGCTGGGCTACGGAAAGATGGGCAAGCTTATCGGCCAATTGGCTGAAGAAAGAGGACATCAACTCGTGGCTAAAATCAATCTGGAAAACCAAGCATTACGCGATTCTTTAGATGCCAAGACCATCGATGTAGCTATTGAATTCAGTCAGCCAGAAGCCGCATTGGAAAATATTCGATGGGCCATTACCCATGGAATTCCTGTACTTTCAGGAACGACCGGCTGGCTTGACCAACTTTCAGAAATTGAAGCATTGACCCAGCAACACCAAGGAACTTTCTTTTACGCCTCCAACTTTAGTATTGGAGTAAACGTATTTTTTAAGGTAAATGAGCTCCTTGCCAAACTCATGAATGAAACCAGTGGCTACCAGGTGGCACTCGAAGAAACCCACCATACAGCCAAAAAAGATGCCCCTTCTGGAACAGCCATTACCTTGGCTGAAGGGATCCTCAAGCATTATACACAGTTAAAGGCTTGGAATTTGGTGGGAGAAAGTTCCAACAACACAAGTTCATTGCCAATTACTTCTAAACGAATCGATCCTGCACCTGGCACCCATCACATCCGCTATGCCTCAGCGATTGATGATCTCGAAATCACACACACAGCACACAGTAGGCAAGGATTTGCTTTGGGAGCAATCCAAGTGGCCGAGTGGATTTTGGATAAAAAAGGAGTACTTTCGATGGATGATTATTTATCATTTTAAGTTAATAGCTAACCAATGAGTAAAACTAAACCAAAAAAATCAGCCTTTCGCGAGTGGATTGACGCGTTAGTATTCGCTGTAATTGCAGCCTCTTTAATTCGCTGGTTACTACTCGAGCCATTCACCATTCCAACTGCTTCGATGGAAAAAACCCTTCTCGTTGGGGACTTTCTTTTTGTAAGCAAATTGCATTACGGAACACGAGTTCCAAAAACACCACTTCAAATCCCACTCACGCACCAAAAAATTTGGGGTACTGAAATCCCTTCCTACACCGATCTCATTCAGCTGCCTTACATGCGTCTGCCTGGATTTGCTTCGGTAGAGCGTAACGATGTGGTGGTATTCAATTATCCTGTAGAATTTAACTATCCCAATGACCTCAAAACCAATTACATCAAACGAGCAGTAGCAGTTCCTGGAGATGAAATTGAAGTACGAGAGGGAGAGCTTTTTGTAAACCAAAAAGCATCACCAAAACCTGAGGAAATGCAGTACTCTTACGAAATCACCACCAACAGAGGCCTTACGGCAGATTTTTTGAAGGATTTCGGAATCAACCAAGAGAGTTTCTATGCTGCACCAGATGGCAGTCGCTACCTGATTTGGACCACAGATGCAAACATCGAAAAACTTAAAGCCTCACCAGTGGTGACCTCCGTGACCAAATCCCTGCAGCCCAAAGGACAGGCAGAGTCTGGAATTTTCCCCAATGGCGCAAACTTACCTTGGAATAGAGACAATTATGGTCCACTCCTAGTCCCAGGAGAGGATCAAACTATGGAAATGACTCCAGAAAATGTGGCCAAATACGCCTTTACCATAGAAAAGTACGAGGGCCACGAAAAGGTAGAAGTGAAAGAGGGTGCTTTGTTTATTGATGGAAAAAAGGTGGATCGCTATACCTTCAAGCAGAATTATTACTTCATGATGGGTGACAATAGACACGATTCCCTTGATTCTCGTTATTGGGGCTTTGTGCCTGAAGACCATGTGGTGGGCAAAGCCTGGTTCTTATGGCTATCCTTGGACAAGTTTGAATCCATGTTTGGAAAAATAAGATGGAATAGATTCTTCAAAGTAATCTCCTAAGCAAAAGGCCCCGCAGATGCGGGGCCTTTTGCTTACCAGGCAATCGGTGTTTGAGCAGTAGCACTCAAGAATTCATTGGCTTTGGAAAAGTGCTTACATCCCCAAAATCCACGATGAGCAGCAAGCGGACTAGGATGCGGGGCCTTTAGGATGCAATGCTTCCCCGCATCAATTAATGCTTCCTTCTTTTGTGCAAATGCACCCCACAATAAAAATACAACCTGCTCTCGCTCTCGGCTGATGGTCCGAATCACCTCATCGGTGAATACCTCCCAACCCTGATTTTGATGGGAACCGGCCAGATTTGAACGCACTGTCAGCGTTGCATTCAATAAAAAAACTCCTTGAGAGGCCCATCTACTGAGGTCTCCATTTGCCGGCATCGGAATCCCAAGATCGGTTTTCAGCTCCTTAAATATATTGAGCAAACTTGGAGGGAAGGGTACTCCAGCAGCAACCGAAAAAGCAAGCCCATTGGCTTGACCTTCACCGTGGTAGGGATCTTGTCCCAGAATCACCACCTTCACTTCGGGCAAGGGACAATGCCAAAAAGCAGAAAAAATCTGCTTGCCAGCAGGAAAGACTTGGTGTTGCTTATACTCCTGCTTGACAAATTCGGTCAGCTTTACAAAGGCTTCGCTTTGGAAAATTGGGCTTAAGGCCGTTTTCCATGTCGGTTCTAGGACAACATCCATCGAGTAAGGGTTGGTTTGAAAAGTAGAAATCCTAACTTAGTGCTTGAATAATCAATACCATGGTCTCTGCGATTACCAAAGGAATTCAAGTAAGTGTTGAAACTACCTACCAGCCGGATTTTTCAAATCCGCAGCAGCACCATTATGTATTCACCTACAAGGTACGCATAGAAAATAAAAGCAGCCACACCGTTCAATTGTTGAGGAGGCGATGGGAAATTTACGATGCTACCGAAACGCGAAAAATCGTTGAAGGAGATGGGGTAGTTGGACAGCAACCTATTTTGGAGCCTGGCGAGTTCCATACCTACGTATCTGGCTGCAACTTGAAGTCAGGAATTGGAAAGATGCGTGGGTCATTTACCTTCGAAAAATTAATGGATGGCAAGCTTATGGAGATCGTAATCCCAGAGTTTCAGCTAATCTCCACCCTTTTTCAAAATTAATGCACCGGAATTCGTTTGCCATTGCTTCTGCCTATTTTGAGCATTGGCTACGAAAAGAGGACCTTTACAGCCAGCAATCCCCCTTTATTTTTTCCCTTTTCCAAGGGGCACTCACTTATCTGAAAAGTACCCAGTCCTCTCCTCCAAACCATTTCGGTTTTAGCGCTACCATTTTCTCCACACCCTCTCGAAACGGAATAAAAAAAAACAAAGAATTTTCTCTTTCTGAAGGCAGCATGCCCCACAAGGTTTGGCTTCCTCGGAAAAAGGCAGCATTCCTTTGTTCCTATTTGTGCCAAACTACCGCGGCAAAGCAGGTGTTGGAAGTGGGTACGGGCAACGGCGCAATGACACGTTTATTGGATCAAGTAGTCAAAGGGCAACTCCATGCCTTCAGTGAAAGGGATTTCTTCGATTCCGAAACCGAGTTTTCTCCAAACACCAAACTGATCAATGGATTTACATTAGCGAAGTTCGCAGCAGTACTCCAAGACTTGGATGCCCTTGATTTCTTAATCATTCATCCGGAGTTTTCACAAGAAAAGATTCGAGAAGTGCTTTCCCAATGCCTTCCCCGCATGCATTCCAAGGGAATTGTTGCACTAGGAGGCATACACCAATGTAATGCGATGGCAGCATGCTGGGAAGAACTTAAAAATGATAGCATTACAAGCCTTGCCCTTGACTTTTTTGATTACGGATTTGCATTTTTCGATTACTCCGGCCCCAAAATCAAGCTATGCCTGGAGTATTAAACTCCTTGCTTCCATCAAATACGAGCAGGTAATAGTCGAAAGAAAGGTGCGCTACCAATCTTTTGTGACAAACTTTATCCTTTTCCTCCAAGAATTGGCAGAGATATTGATAAAGGGAAGGAAAGGATTTTGTTCGAAGACGATCCCGCGGGACTTGGAGCGCATCATTCCGTGATTTAACCTACCTGTGTATCCCCTTCTACTATGGACCAATTTAGCAAAGACCAAAAGCCCCAAAAAGCCGAGCAAGGCAAAAACCTGATTTTGGTGCTGTTAGTGCTTTTGGTTTTGATCAGTGGAGTCAAGTTGTACCTGGATCACTTGGATAAGAACAAGCAGACAGCGGAAATTACCGTGTTGACGGCGGAAAACCAAGCCCTCAGTACACGACTAGACTCAGTAGAAAAACAACTACAAATTCGAATCCAAGAATTGGAAAAGTTGGGTGCCAATGTCACGGAACTTCGCTTTTTGCAAGACCAGTTGATCCAAGAAAAAAAATCCAATGCACAACGAAGCGCAAGCGAAATTGAGGCCTTGAATCAGCGAATCAAGGACCTCTCCACCCTATTGGTTCAAAAAGATAAGGAAATCAGTCAACTTCAAGAACGTTTTCAAGCGGTATCCTCGGAAAATGAAATGCTCAAGAACAATCAATCTGAGCTGGAGAAAGAAGTGACGGAGATCAATCTACAGAAACAGGAATTAGCGACGAAAGTAGCAGAAGCCTCCAAACTCAAGATTTCAGGAATCCGTGTTGCTGGAATGAATGCACGAGGCAAAGCCTTGGATGGGAAGGGTAAAACTTTTAAAAAGAAACAGTTGAAAGGGATCCAAGTCACTGTTCAACTCGCTGACAATGCTATTGCAGAAAAAGGAAGTCGAATGGCCTACCTCCAAGTAGTGGGACCCAATAAACTCCCGATTTTTGACCTTGCCAAAGGGTCCGGAACATTCAATTGGTCAGGCAAGGAAGAGTTTTTCACTGCAAAGCAGGAATTTTGGTTTGACTCCAAGGAGCAGACCCTTGTATTTTTTTACGAAAAAGGCAGTGCATACAGCCTGGGCATCCACGAAGTCAAATTCTTTGTGGATCAGCAGTATTTGGGAAGCAGTACCTTTGTGATCGACTAAGTATCCTCCCTCTTCTTGGATATTTTTGGATTTATCTGGCTAGATTCTAGATAATTATTTGGAGGGTAGCCTGTTTTCTACTACTTTTGCGGTCTATTTATTTAAATTCCAACAAACACATTAAAAAATGTTCCAAAGAAGTTACGAGACGGTATTCATTTTAACTCCCGTTTTATCTGATGTTCAGATGAAGGATACTGTCGACAAGTTTGTGAACTTGTTAAAAGAAGAGGGGGCAGATGTTATCAATGTGGAAAACTGGGGTCTTAAGAAAATGGCGTATACCATTGAGAAGAAGACAACAGGTTTTTATGTATTGGTAGAGTTCAAGGCTGATCCAACACTTATCAGAAAGTTTGAGATTGAAATCAGACGTGATGAGAAAGTAATGCGATTCCTGACTACTGTATTGGACAAACACGCGATCGTGTATGCCGAAAGAAGAAGAAAAGGAGAATTTAACAAAAAAGCTGAAGTTAAGGAGGAGCAAGCCCAATGACACTAGTAAACGAACCAATCAACAGAGGCGAAATCAGAAAGAAGTATTGCCGATTCAAGAAGCATGGTATCAAGTATATCGACTACAAGGATCCCAACTTCCTTTTAAAATTCGTAAACGAGCAAGGTAAAATCCTTCCAAGAAGACTTTCAGGTAACTCTGCAAAGTACCAGCGCAAAGTAGCTCAAGCGATTAAGAAAGCAAGACATTTGGCTTTGTTGCCATTCGTAACCGACGGTTTGAAATAGGCCCACGGTGTATCGTTCAATCAATAAAGATCATTACAAATGGAAATCATTCTAAAAACAGATATCAAAGGTCTTGGATACAAAAATGACTTGGTAAGCGTAAAGCCAGGATACGGTAGAAATTACCTAATTCCTCAAGGTTTTGCTGTACTTGCTACAGGGTCAAACAAGAAAATCCTTGCTGAAAACATCAAGCAAGCAGCACACAAAGCCGAAAAAATCAAAACTGAGGCAGAAAATATCGCTGCGAAACTTGCCGAAACTACCCTTGAAATCAAGGCGAAAATCGGTGACTCCGGAAAAATCTTCGGAAAAGTGACTACGCTACAAATCTCAGATGCACTTGCATCCAAAGGATTTGAAATCGACAGAAAGAAAATCGCAATCACCGTTCCAGTGGAAGGTGCTGGCGAATTTACTGCGGACGTCGACCTACACAGAGAGGTGAAGACGCAGGTAAAATTTGTCGTAGTAGGCGAATAATCGAATTCGATAATGCATAAAAAAAGCCCCGCACATGCGGGGCTTTTTTTATGCCAATGCAGCTTCCAAATCGTCCACCAACTTCTTGGCTACCGACTTGCTATTTTTTTCGCGCGCAGCTTTAAAAAAGCCAAGGGCAGCCTC
>CAMCBC010000072.1 GCA_945872775.1 Spirosoma fluviale
CGTTGACGGATTGACCACAGACCGCGGTCTAAGTTTTTAGTAACGATGCAAAAAGAAGAATTTATCAACTTAACCATTCCACAAAAAATAAAAACTCTCTACCTGGAGGGCAGCTTTGTGGTGGCCATTCGCTACTACCGCCACAAGGTCAATTTGTACTTACTGGGAGATGAGTACGTGGAGGTATTCTACAACCACAAGCTCGACCAAATTGAGAAGATTGAATTTTTGGCCCGAAAACATAGCCGCATGAAGTTCTACTTGGATCAGATAAAATTGTAATTCTTTCCAAAGTGGTCCTTCAAAAAAACGATCCGAAAGTGAATCTTTCGGATCGTTTTATTTTTACAACTTCCGCTTCAAGAAGTCGGTCATCTGCGTGTACAGGTGCCAGGTAGTATTGCCTCCAGAAATCCCATGATTCCGGTTGGGATAGTAGAAGGATTCAAACTGCTTATCGGCCGCAATGAGGGCATTGACGAGGTCCACTGCATTTTGGAAGTGGACGTTGTCATCTCCAGTGCCATGGATCAACAAGAAATTTCCTTTCAACTTGTTGACATGCGTGATGGGAGAGTTGTCATCATAGCCTGCAGGATTCAGTTGGGGCGTCTGCAAGTAGCGCTCGGTGTAGACCGTATCGTAATACCTCCAGGTGGTCACCGGGGCTACTGCGATGGCTGCCTTAAATACCTCGTGGCCGATCATCAAGGAAAGGGAGGACATGTAGCCCCCATAGGACCAGCCCCAAATTCCAATTCTAGATGAATCTACAAAAGGCATCTTGGCCAAATGCTTTGCTCCCTCAATTTGATCGATGGTTTCCAACTTGCCCAAGTTGGCATAGGTAGCATGCTTGAAGTCACGGCCACGAGCACCCGTGCCACGGTTGTCAATGCTAGCCACCAGGTAGCCTTCTGCCGCCAAGTGCTGGTGCCAAAAGTCTCGTGATCCACCCCAGGAGTTGAGTACATTTTGAGATCCAGGACCCCCATACACATATAGGAGCACGGGGTATTTTTTGTTGGGATCAAAATCTGCTGGCTTGATCAAGTAGCCATTGAGTGTAGTGCCGTCTACCGTTGGGAAGGTGAAAAATTCTTTTTTGCCAAGCGCAAAAGTGGCCATCCGGTCTTTCAAGGCCTGATTGTCTTCGAGCACCTTCAGAGTCTTCCCGCTCGCCTCGTTGAGCGAGACGGTTACAGGGCTAGCCGAACTGGTATGGTAGGCGATAAAAAACTGATGGTCGGGGCTCATGTTGATGCTGTAGGTACCCGCAAGCGGACTGAGCGATTTCTTGCCTTTACCATCCAATTGGATTACATAGAGTTGCCGCTCCAAGGGAGATTTTTCGGTAGACAGGTAGTAGAGTTTTTTCCCTTTCTCATCCAGCCCTACCAAGGAACTCACTTCCCAAGGACCTGAAGTCAACTGACGAACCAAGGTGCCATCCAAGTTATGGTGGTAAATGTGCTTAAACCCGTCCTTTTCAGAGGTCCGGATAAAGGACTTGCCATCGCTGAGGTACTGCAGGTCGTCGTTGTAGTCCAAGTCCACATAGGTGGCGGATGTTTCGGATAGCACGAGCTTACTTTCTCCGGTGCTGGCATTGGCCTGAAGCAAATCCAACTGATTTTGAAGTCGATTGAGGCGAATAAATGCCAGCTGATTTGGGTCTTGAGTCCAATAGAGGCGAGGAAGGTACTGATCTGCTTCGGGACCTGCATCCATTTTTTGCACTTTTTTGGAGGCGAGGTCTACGACATGGATCGAAACCAGTGCATTTTTTTCACCTGCTTTGGGGTACTTAAACTTGTAATCTTCTGGGTAGAGAGGGCCCCAGGTTTGCATGTTGAACTCCGGTACCTCAGTTTCGTCAAATCGGATAAAGGCAATTTTCTTGCCATCTGGAGACCATTTGAAGGCTTGGGCCATGGAAAACTCCTCCTCATACACCCAGTCGGCAGACCCGTTGATGATGCGGTTGGACTCCCCATCGAAGGTAAGCTGCGTAACGCTGTTGGTGGCCAGATCGGTCACATAGAGGTTGTTGTCCTTGACAAAAGCCACCTTATTGTTGTCCGGAGAAAGGGTGGCATAGGAGATTTTTTCTCCCTTCATCAGCTGCTGCTTTTGGCCAGATGCGATATCGACTACATAAAAAATCCCTTTGGAAGAGCGACGGTAGATGGATTCCACATCGGTAGCCAAGAGGGCCTTGGATTCATCGGCATTGAAACTGTAATCCGAAAATGCGATTCCCAATGCTTGCCCATCCAAAAGTACGCCCACTTCTTCTCCAGTAGTGACCTTGATTTTAACTACGGCTGGTGCACCATTTCGCTGAACCAGGGAACTGTAAAAGTTGCCATCTTTCATCCAGTTGATGCCGTATACCGACTTTTGGGAGAAGGTTCCTTTTTTGAAGACATCCTCCAAACTTACCTTTTTAGGAGTTTGCGCTTGAAGCGAAAAGCTAAATGCAGCCAAAGTGCAGCAAAGCAGTACGCGGAATTGCCAATTCTTACTCATATTTTTTTATTTTTGGATATAGATCCGGTGAATAGAAAGGCCTAAAGATATAAAATGGCTGAGGGATTCTAAACCTTTGGAGCGTAAACAGAAAATAAGCTATTTCGCAGCGTAAATTTTTCCCCCATGAAGAAGAAAATTGCTTTGGTCACCGGAGGCTTTACAGGTGAGTCCGTGATCTCCCTGAAAAGTGCTGCTGTCGTAGAAAAAACCATTGACAGATCCCTTTATGAGGTCTTTACGATCTACATCTACCCAGGGGATTGGTACCATTTGACTGCTTCAGGTGAAAAAATTGCGGTAGACCTCAATGATTTCAGCCTGCAGTTGGGGGATCAAAAAATCACCTTTGATGGCGTATTCACCATCCTCCATGGATCTCCAGGGGAGGATGGCAAGCTGGCGGGCTACTTTGACCTGCTGGGTATTCCCTATACAACTTGTGACCAACTGACTTCTGCGATTACGATGAACAAGGGTTATACGAAGGCCATTGTGCAGAGCATCACCGAATTGCAAGTGGCTCGATCCATGCAGCTATTCGAGCAGGAATCCACTGCGATAGCTAGAATTCAGGAAGAACTTCAATTGCCCCTATTTATCAAGCCTAACAATGGCGGAAGTTCCATTGGCATGAGCAAGGTAAAGACTTGGGAGGAATTGCCTGAGGCATTAGACAAGGCCTTTGCAGAGGATACCCAGGTATTGGTGGAGGAATTTGTGTCGGGAAGGGAATTTTCAGTGGGTATATTTAAAGCGAATGGGCAGGTTACCGTCTTGCCTGCCACGGAAATTGTGAGCAGCAGGGAGTTTTTTGATTACGAGGCCAAGTACGTGCCGGGTGTATGTGAGGAGATCACTCCAGGCCGAATGAATTCGGAGGAGGTATCACGGGTGGAACGTATTTCAAAAAAGGTCTATGCCGTGCTCAACTGCAAGGGAGCGGTACGAATCGATTATTTTCTACAGGAAGACACGGGGGCCTTTTATTTTATTGAGATCAACACCGTTCCTGGACAAACAGAGACCAGCTTGATCTCCCAGCAGGTGCGGTCCACGGGCATGGAGGTATCGGTGTTTTACACGCTCTTGATTGAAGAGATGTTTGCAGCCGCTGCCAAGAAGTAAGCGGTTATTTGGGTAAGATTTGCTTTTCCTTTCTTCAAAAGGCGGCATTTTTTGCAATAAGTTCTATTTTTGTGAAGGAAAGCGACCGCTAATGATTCAAAAATTATTTCCACTGGACAAAAACTACATCCTTCGGCAGGCCCAATCGGTCATGGAAGAGGAGTTGTTGGATCAGATGGTGGTTGAATTAAAAACGTCTTACACCCAGCTCTACAATCCTTTGCAGCTGATGGATCCTACCTACCGTTCGATTTTGGAGCGGAATGAGTTTCCGCGTGAACGAATTCGGGTAATTTACAGACAGCTTTGTGGCATCTATCGCTACCGTCATGGAGATAACCAGCTCGAACTTTTGTTTGATGGCCGTACGCATTTTGAAAAGTTCCAAGAAGACTGGACAGCCTCCTTGTTGGGTTATGTGCGACAGTTGGGACAGCACGAGCCCTATGTGAAGACACTACTTCGCATGACCTTGCTGCACGACACCGAGTCCCGTGCCGAATGGGCAGAGAATCATTGCAAGGCCTTTGTCAACCAATTTTTTGAGTTGAAAGTCATCAAAAGACAAGGCGAGCTGCTGCTGAAGGTCTCCTAATTCTCCTAGATTTTTGTAGACGAAATCCCTTAGAAATTCGGGCTCAGCAGGTACTTGCTGTAGAATTCATCGATCACTTTGACTGCTTCCGTAGCCGTATCTACCACACAAAACAGGTCTAGATCGGATTCACTGATGTAGTTCAAGTCGTCTTGCAGGAGTCTGCTTTTGATCCAATCCACCAATCCACACCAGTAGTCTTTGCCAACCAATACGATCGGGAAACGACCAATCTTGTTGGTTTGGATGAGGGTAAGCGCTTCAAAAAACTCGTCTAGGGTACCAAAACCGCCAGGTAGAACGACAAAGCCCTGGGAGTATCGGACAAACATGACTTTGCGCACAAAAAAGTAGTCAAAGTTGAGCAGCTTGTCTCGGTCGATGTAAAGGTTGTTAAACTGTTCGAATGGGAGTTGAATGTTGAGTCCCACGGACTTTCCTCCCTCAGAGAAAGCCCCTTTATTGCCAGCTTCCATGATGCCTGGGCCTCCACCCGTGATCACTCCATAGCCATGGCGTACGAGTTTGGCGGCGATTTCTTCGGCCACTTTGTAATAGGCATGGTCTCTTGGAGTTCGGGCGGAACCAAAAATGGTGACGCAAGGACCGATTTTGGCAAGCTTATCAAAGCCTTCTACAAACTCAGCCATCACCTTAAAAATGGCCCAGGAGTCTGCGCTTTTGATTTCGTTCCAATCTCGTTCTTTAAAGGCGCTACGGATACGGTCTTCGGAATTGTGTTCTAGTTCACTCATTTGAAAAGTTATTTTGGTTCAAGAATACGATTCCTGAAGCGGAAAGGTCAAAAATTGCAAAAAATTCTCATTAACTAGTTGGGATACAGCGGGAAAAAATCAATTCTCATTCTGGCTTAAATACCCGAAAGGCCTGCTAATTTTGTCCAATAATTAAAGTAAGATGAACCTCCTTGAAAAGTCACAAGCCGTAGAAACCCTATTTGGGGAGTTGGAGGCGCAATCCAAGCAATTCCATGTGGAGGCGGGCATGGGTTGCATTTCGGGATGTGGCTTTTGCTGTTCCAATCCAGAAGTGCCTGCATCGGCTCTGGAGTTTTTGCCCTTGGCTTTTGACTTGTATGACAAGGGACAGGCAGAGGTGCTTGCTGAACAGCTAGCCGCTACCCAATCCAAGGGAGTTTGTGTGGTGTATCGAGCCCAATCTGCTGATTTAAGCAAGGGATTCTGTGGAAATTATACGAAAAGGGGCCTGATATGCCGAGTTTTTGGCGCTTCGGCGCGGATGAACACGAAGACCAATCAAAAGGAGCTCATTACCTGCAAGCAGCTCAAATCGGAGCGGCCAGCCGCTTTTCAAGCGGTGAGTGCCCGGATCAATGCCGATCTGGATATTCCTTTGGCTCCAGCCTACTACACCCGACTCAAAGATATCGACGAGGCGCTTACGGCATTACATCCTGTAAATGAAGCGATTTTGTTGGCCTTGGAACTGGTCTTGCGCTATCGATTCTACGAGGAAGAGGATAAAGCGAACTAGCTGGTATTGGACATCGCTTTTTTAAGTATATTCGGTGGTTCATAGGAGGACTTTCCCCACAACTAAACTTTCGGTATGGTGAATTTTACTGAGATTATTCAAACCATCAAATCCCTGGTTGAGACTAGAATTGAACTGGTCAAGTCAGACATTCAAGACCAATTGGTAGGGATGCTTTCTCGACTGATTTTACTGATTCTCATTGGGTCAATTGGCTTGGTTTCGGGCCTATTCCTTTCCTTGTCCATTGCTTTTTTCATCAGTCAAGTAACTCAAACTCCCTACCTAGGATTTTTGGTTGTGGCGCTATGCTATTTAGTCATCGTTGTATTTTTGTACCTCACCAAGGACTCGGTAGGGTTTCAGCAGAAGTTCAACGCTTTTTTGAAGCAGTTTATTTTTAATTCACCTCAACGCAAGAACTCCAATGAGTAAAGAACTTGAACAAAAATCAGCAGCATTGGAGCAGGCTTTGGAAAAGCAATTGAGCAGCTTCAAAAAAGGATCTGAAGACTGGGTCAAAGTAGGTGCTGCAGTAGCCGTAGGTGCCTTGGTGGTGTATGGGCTTACGCAACTGAGCCACCGAAAGAAAGAAAAAAATACAGATAAAGCGCTTGAAGTTTTGGAGCGGGAGGGCCTACTCAACCCAGAAATTAAGGAGCGGCTTACGCAACCCAAAAGTTCCTCTATCTGGACCAGCTTGGCGCAAAAAGTACTCTTTTTGGGACTTGCACTCGCAAAGGACAAGCTGTACGAACAATTTTTTGCTGAGCCCGAAAAACCTGCCGAGAAGAACAACCTTTGAGGTTTTAAAAAACCTCGAATGTTTTAATTTAAAAAGAAACGTGCTGCTTCAACTAAAACCTTCGAGGTCTTGAAGACCTCAAAGGTTAGACATTAATCAACGATTCTCGCCTACGCATTTTGCCGGCAGGCACCCCATACATCATCTTGAATCTTCGGCAGAAATAAGCGGTGTCTTTGTAGCCCACTTCCTTGCCAATGGTGCGGATGGATTTTTTGGTGGTGCGGAGTAAATCTACCGCTGCCTCCAATCGCTGGTATTCGATGTAGTCCTGAGGATTGATCCCGGTGAGCATCTTGAAATACTGACCTACATAATCTTCCGATACATTGGCGATTTTGGCCAGGACCTTGTTGGATAAATCACCCCCAATATTGCTTTTGATGTAGTTGAACAGGTCAATCAATCGTGGATCCTTGAAGTAAGTGGCGTTGGTGGAGAGCTCTTCGGTGAACAGTCTGTTTTTGAGAATGTGGCGAAGCAGTTCAATTACCAAGACCTCAGTCAATGCCTTCAATCCTCTTTCCTTGCCTACTCCCGTACTTTCAATTTCCTTCATTAAGTCCTCCACCAAGGTGGTGATCCGGTCATTGAATCGGATGATAAAGGGAGGGATGTCTAGAGAGTTGAAAAAGTTGACTACATCAAATACCTTAGATTCAAACTGAAACACAGAGATGCAGTCTTCTTCGGCAGATTTAATGTCTTTGTAGCTGATGCTTTGCAAGTGCTTTCTTTTGGTCTCCGCAAATTGCTCTCCTGCAACTTCTTGCTTGGAGGTTTTGGTGCCAAAGGTGAGGTTTGTCTTGCGGTCTTTGGGAAGGAAAATTACCTCACCCTCGTTTACTAGCTCTTGATCATCTCCAAATTTTAAGCTTCCATGGTGAAGCAATAGGAGCGTATTTTCGTTTTCCTGGTAGTTGGTAACGGTAACGGGTTTTTCGATTTTGTAGTTGCTGCCTTTCAAAAAGCGCACTTGGACCGACTCGATGACTTTATTGTAATACTCCATAGCCGAATAAAAATTTATGTTTAAAAATATGATTTTTCCAATTACTAAACTGCATTTTAGAATTAAAAAATTAGAACCACTAAAACAAAGGGGGTAATTTTTGGCTAATTACTCCCTTGCCAAGGCTGCTTGATGGATTATTTCAAGACCCCTCTAGATATTACGATGCGCTGGATTTCCGAGGTGCCTTCGTAGATCTGGGTAATTTTTGCATCGCGCATCAAGCGTTCCACATGGTATTCTTTCACATAACCATAGCCTCCATGCACTTGCACTGCTTCGACGGTGACGCTCATGGCCACTTCAGAGGCATACAATTTAGCCATTGCAGAGGCGTGGGCATAGTCTTTGCCTTCGTCCTTGAGCCAGGCAGCTTTGAATACGAGAAGTCTGGCGGCTTCGATTTGAGTAGCCATATCAGCTAGTTTGAACTGAATGGCCTGATGTTGGCTGATGGGCTTGCCAAAAGCTTTCCGTTCCTTGGAGTAGGCCAATGCCAGTTCGTAAGCACCCGAGGCGATACCCAGTGCCTGCGCGGCGATTCCTATCCGGCCTCCATTGAGGGTTTCCATGGCAAAGGTAAATCCAAATCCTTCTGCGCCAATTCGGTTTTGAACAGGGACCTTCACATCGGTAAAAAGTAGGGAGTGCGTATCCGATCCACGGATCCCGAGTTTGTCTTCTTTCTTGCCCACAATAAAGCCTTCCCATCCTTTTTCTACAATAAATACGGAAATGCCTTTGTGGCCTTTGCTGGCATCCGTTTGAGCGATGACGAGGTAGATGGATGCGGAGGATCCGTTGGTGATCCAGTTTTTGGTTCCATTTAAGAGGTAGTAGTCCCCTTCGAGGGTGGCGGTAGTTTGCTGGGAGGTGGCGTCCGAACCTGCTTCTGGCTCGGAGAGACAGAAGGCGCCCAGGAGTTCCCCTGTGGCCAACTTGCTCAGGTAGGTTTGTTTTTGTTCTTCCGAACCATATTTCTCCAATCCCCAGCAGACCAAGGAGTTGTTGACGGACATGGATACGGATGCAGAGGCATCGATTTTGGAGAGCTCCTCCATCGCAATGACATAGGAAATGGTATCCATACCTCCACCCCCGTAGGCGGGATCTACCATCATGCCCATAAACCCAAGGGCTCCCATTTTTTGGATTTGTTCGGTTGGAAATCGGGCTTCCGTGTCTCGTTCGATTACTCCTGGGAGCAATTCAGTTTGGGCAAAATCTCTAGCAGCCTCTTGTACGGCGAGCTGCTCTTCGGTCAATTGAAAATTCATGGGATGGAAATGGGTTTATTTCTGATCAAACTTAGGTAAAAAAGAAAAGGGACATCAGTCCCTTTTCGAAGTAGTGTGTGAGCGATTAGTCTCTGTTTCCAAAGAAAACAAAGATGTAATAGGCAAGCGTTACCAAAGAGGCCATTGCAGCTACCAGGTAAGTTCTAGCTGCCCAGTTGAGTGCATCCTTGGACATTTCGTACTCAGAAGGAGTGACCACATTGCGAGTTTTTACCCAAGCCAGGGCTCTGTTGGAGGCGTCAAATTCTACTGGAAGCGTCACCAAAGTGAAGAGCGTCATCACAGAGTAGGAGCCTACTACCAGGTACCCAATGAATTCGTAAGGTAGTCCCAAGGCAAATCCACCAAACAATGAGGCAATCAGCACAAAATTCAAGACTTTGCTGGAGATATTTTGGATAGGCACCATGGCAGAGCGCATGGTCAACCAGGAATAGGCAGTGGCATGCTGTACGGCGTGTCCACATTCGTGCGCAGATACAGCAGTAGCTGCAGCATTTCTGCCGTAGAATACATCTGGAGAAAGGTTGACCGTCTTGTCTGCTGGATTGTAGTGGTCGGTAAGCTGTCCCTCTACACAGGTAACGCGCACATCATGAATGTTGTGGTCGGCAAGCATAAGCTTGGCGATTTCCTCCCCAGAAAGGTTGGCCTGAAGAGGTGTTTGGGAGTACAACTTAAATTTACTTTTCAATTTGCTGCTGACCACAAAACCGAGGATAGCAAATACGATGACGATAAGGATAATCATGTCTAGTTTATTTTAACTGGGTGTAACTACGAATTTAAGAAACGAAAGGTTTTTTCCAAGCGGGAATTTTTAGCATGAGAATCCAGCTAATAAGCCCCAGTCCTAGAATCAACAGCATTTGGGTGCCGTGAATTATGGCAGCAAATATTTTGCCATCGGCTTCAGGAACTCCAAACACCACTAAAATATAGGCGACCAAGGCGTGGAAAGTGCCAATTCCTCCTTGAACAGGGGCAATCATGCCAATAGTTCCCATAACCATCACGAGAAGGACCTGACTTCCCGACAAATTGGCAGCCGACTCAATGCCTTGGGAAACAGTATACAGGGTAAGGAAGTAAATGATCCAAATGATGATCGAGCTGATCCAAAAACCTAAGGGGTTTTTGAGCTGGCCGATGGCGCTAACCCCAGAAAGGAGCTGTCGGAGGAATAGCTGTACTTTATTGACGAAGCCATGGTTGCGGTATTTTCTGCTCAGGAGGTAAAGGAAAAGGAGGAGAACTGCAGCTCCGCCTAGCAGGAGAGGCAGCTTATCTAGTAGGGAGGAGCTGAGTGATGAGAGATTGACGAGCTGCCCCGCTAAGGAGATAAACAATTGATTTTCGAGAAGGAATGCAATGAGTATTGTGCCTGCCATGAAAAGGAGGTCGACACTCCGCTCGACGAGTACCGTGCCAATTGCTTGTCCGAGTGGGATGCCATTGTTGCGCGTCAAAACAGAGCATCGCGCTACTTCGCCGGCTCTTGGGATGAGAAGATTGACTAGGTAGCCCACCATCAGCGCATGGTAGGCTCGGTTGGCACTTACGGGTGCTTGGTCGGCTTCATTGCGAACCAATAGTGCCCAGCGCCAACCCCGAATCCAGAATCCTAGCCAGGCGATAAGCAGGGAGAGGAGGATCCAAAACCAGTTGCTCGAAGCGAGCTGCGCTTGGAGTTGTGCCAATTCAATGTCACGGTACAAAAACCAAAAAATCCATAGGGCGACACCCAGGGAGAGTGCCACTTGCAGGAGTTGTTTGATTTTGGGAGAAAGCATTAGATAACTTGGTTTTTATCGTCTGGAAATACCAAGATCGGCTGGTGAGTTTTGGCTTCTTCTGGGCTCATGCCCGCATAGGAGATGATGATGACTACATCGCCCACTGCTGCTTTCCGGGCGGCAGGGCCGTTGAGGCAGACTGTTCCAGAGCCGCGCTGGCCTTTGATGACGTAGGTTTCGAGGCGTTCCCCGTTGTTGACATTGACCACCTGTACTTTTTCATTTTCGAATAGCTGGGCGGCGTCCATCAGATTTTCATCTAGGGTGATGGAACCGACATAATGCAGTTCAGCCTGGGTGATTTTTACCCGGTGAATTTTTGATTTTAACAGTTGGAGTTGCATGTGGTTTAGTTTTCGCGCTGCCAATTTAGGCAATAATGGGCAAGTTATCGATCAGTCGCACCTGGCCAACAAAGGCAGCGATGCAGATGGACTGAGGACTTTCACTGGTTAACGAGTCAAAAATTTCAAATGTTTCAGGATGCAGCAGGGTGAAGTATTCCAATTCACAATTTGGAGCACTGGAAAAGGCTGCAACCGTGTCGGATTGTATCTGCTTCCAAGACTCACCGGCTAGGAGTCGTTCCTTGGCTTGGCTGAGTTGTTGGTACAAAAGCAGCGCTTGCTGGCGCTCCTCCGGATTGAGACGCATGTTGCGTGAGGACATGGCCAGTCCGTCTTTTTCTCGACGGGTAGGCACCACTTCGAGGCTGAGATCAAAGGACAGGTCCTGGACGAGGCGCTTGATGACAGCGACTTGTTGCAAGTCTTTTTGGCCAAAGAATGCGCGGTTAGGCTTTATGAGGTGAAAAAGTTTAGATACCACGAGGCCGACCCCATTGAAATGGCCTGGGCGACAGGCTCCTTCAAGCACCTGTTCGAGGTCTCCAAAATCGAAGCGCAAGTGCGTGGGCTGCGGGTAGAGGGTAGCCACGCTCGGTACAAAAACGAAATCTGCCCCAGCGGCCTCGAGCAGCCCAAGGTCTGCATCTAGGGTTTGGGGATACTTTTGAAAATCTTCACTGGAGTTGAACTGAGTGGGATTTACAAATATGGACACCACCGTAAAATCCATAGTGGCAATGCTTTGGGCCACTAGATCCAAATGCCCTTGGTGTAGTGCGCCCATGGTAGGAACAAAGCCCAATTGTTTGTTCTCCTTAAAAATTTCAGACCAAATGGGTTTCCATTCGGCTTCGGTGCGGATTACCTTCATGTAAGGAAAATTTTCGGCTAAATAGGGGCAAAACTAGATTAATATCCACAAATCCAATGCTTTTAGGCTTTTTTTATTTACCTTTGTGCCCGTTGTTTATCACGATACTAAAATCCCCATAGCATGTCCAAACTGCGTATTCTCTACGTTGCTAGTG
>CAMCBC010000073.1 GCA_945872775.1 Spirosoma fluviale
AGCCCTGCGGCGAGTACTTCACGCACCAAAAGAAAGCCTGGGTCAGAAATGGCAGGAGTACCGGCATCACTGATCAAGGCAAAGGTTTCTCCTTTTCTCATCCGCTCCACCAACTTTTCCACGGCCTTGTGCTCGTTGAAGCTATGGTAGCTCTGCAGGTTTTTGGAGATCTGCAAGTGCTTCAGCAAGATGCCACTCGTTCGCGTATCCTCAGCGAGGATCACATCTACGGCTTGAAGGGTATCAATGGCTCGGAGGGTGATGTCCCTGAGATTACCAATCGGTGTTGGCACCAAGTACAAGTTGACCACCGCCTGACTCATGCCAACAGTTGATCTATGGCCTTCGCTAATTTCCGATCTTTTTCGGTCACCACATTTCCAGCATCATGGGTGGTCAATGCGATGTCTACTCTGTTGTAGACATTGAACCAATTCGGATGATGCTGATGGGATTCTGCCAAGAACGCCACCCGCGTCATAAAGGCGAAGGCTTCTGTAAAGTCAGAAAAAGTAAAGCTCTTTTTCAATTGGTTTGATTCTTCTATCCACATACTGCTAGCTAATTAAAGTGAAATGACTCCTTCTATTTCTGCGGCCTTTTCATACAAAGCGATGACCTGATCCGCACTATCCACCTGCTTGTGGATCGTGGTACTAATGTACTTGCCTCCACTGCTGGGTTTGAGGACTACCTTCTCCTCCGGAAAAATAGCTGCTATTTCAGACTCCTTTCCGAAAGGAACGATGAATTTAAAGAGGTAAGGCATGGGAAAAGTCCCAAACGATTCTAACTTTTCTTTGAAGGCTAGGGTATCAAAGGTAGATTTCATATTCAAAATTAATCCTTTCTAAGAAGATTATGGCATAAAAAAACCCATGTCTTTTGGACATGGGTTCTTTCACCTAAAATCTAATTTAGAAGTATTTGTATCGGTAATCCTTCACTTTTGCAAGCTCCTGAAGTGCCATCATGATTTGATAGGTCATTCGCTGCGAAGCTCCTTGCGCCAATTGCGCTTGGTAGGAAGTATAATCACCAATTGCAGCAGCTGGAGTCAAGTTATTTACTTTGGCTACGAGTACTCCAATGTCTTCTTGTACAGGCTTGGTCAACTGTCCTTTGGTCTTCGTTCCAAAGATGGTACCCACTGCTTTTGGTGCAAATCCAATACCTGGAATCACCGCATCACTCAAGCGCAATCCTGGAACTTCATTGATCGAAGCCTCAGGGAATACCGCCTTCATTTGCTCCAAAGTAGTTTTACCCGCTATTTTTTGGTTGATAAGGGCCGCCTTTTTGTCGTTCATGACCAATTGCTTCACCTGATCTTTCACATCTTCCAATTTGGCCTCTCCCTCTTCCTTCTTGCTCACCAAAGAAGCCACTAGGTAAGAGTCATTCAATTCAAAAACCGTCGAAACCTCGCCAACAGCAGCCTCGCTGAAAGCCCAGATAACTACCTGTCTTGCATCTGTGATGTTATTGAGATTTCTAGAAGTAGCATCCACATTGTTTGCTTGAATAATTCTAAATCCCTTTTCAGTCGCATTTTCAGTAAATTCATCACGGTTTCCACTCTCCGCCACAAAAGCATCTGCGTTTCTGAAAGCCTCGTTTCGGGTTAAGTCAGATGCAACAAGCTCTAGCTCCAATACCGCTAATTTGGTATACATGGAAGAAGGCATTTCGGTCACCTCGATGATATGGAATCCATATTCTGTTTCTACCAAGTTGGGCAATAAGCCTTTGGACTTGGCAGCATACGTTGCATTGGCAAATGGCTCTACGAAGTCAGCCTTTGCAAACCAGCCTAAATCTCCACCATTTTGAGCAGTACCATCCGTACCATATTGCTTGGCAGCATCCACAAAGTTTCCAGTGGTCTTTATCTCTGCAAGAACAGTTTCAGCCTGCGTTTTGACTGCTGCCCTTCCTGCCTCATCCATTCCTTCTATTCCGAACAAGATATGAGAAGCTCTCATTTTTGGAGTGCCTTCGTACTGGTCTGTCACCTTGTAGGTAACATAGGTAGAGTTGGCTGTAATATATGGACCGTAGGTTTCGCCTTTTACAAACTCAGCCACATTGGTGGTAAGGGCTGCTGGCAGCTGATCACCAGGGGCAAATACCTGAAATGGCTGCTGCACTTCTGAATTTTTACTCACAAATACAGAGTCTTCTGCAGATGCTTTGAGTTCAGCTGTCAAGGCTGTGATTTTAGAAATCACCGCTGCAGAGTCCTCTCCACTTGCCTGAATGCTAAAAGAAACATACTCTAGATTCGCAGAATTGCCTACTTTAAACTTCTCTTGGTGCTTGGATAGGTATTCGGCAAGCTCAGAATCTTGGATCTCGATGTCCCCATCAGGAATCACATAGTAGGGAAAGAACAAAACCGAAGCATCCGCAATGGAGTTGGTAGACTTGTGCTCCAACTTTGCCTCAGCAGTAGTTGCATATTCGGTAGTAGCGAGCAAGTTGTCGTACTTCACACGGTTTCTAGCCTGCGCAAACAATTTTTCTTGCTGCGCCCAAGCCGCTTGCTGCGCCGGATCAGCAGTCTCTAAGGATTGTAAAAAGGTGATGAGCTGTGTCTTGTCAAATTGCCCTGTCTGTGGATTGACCAACTGTGCACGAAGTTCAGGAACAATATTTTTTCCTTGTACCATGTCAATCAGTTCTTGACTAGATACCGTCAAGCCCAGCTTGTCATATTCCTCTTCGAATACGCGCTCTACAATCAATGCCTGCCATGCTTGTTCACGAATAGACACCATCTCCGCTTCTGCGGGGATTCTGCCTGTTCGCTGCTGGAAGGAAGTCTTGTATTCTTCCACCTTCAGTGAAAACTCTTCTAAGGTAATTTCTTCACCCGCAATCTCCCCGATGATATTTTGGTTGGTATTGAGTAGGGAAGAATTTGGGCTCAACAAATCACCCCCCAAAAGAAATAAGATTAACCCGCCGGCAATTACGCCGATTGCGAGACCTGTTCGTTGTCTAATTTGCTTAATTAACGCCATGGTTGTGACTTCGCTTATTTTAAAGTGGTGCAAAATAAGATGTTTCAGGGGGAAATTCAAAATTTCAGCCCCAACAATGTCCAGCCTTAGAAATTATCTGAGTCGCTGATTTTCAGTCGAACAGTCTCAATGCGATGTGCTTGCTTGGACACAATGGTAAAGGTAAACCTTCCATAGGTGATCGTTTCGCCTATATTGGGTAGATTTTCGGTTTGTGAAAGGATAAATCCGGATAGTGTTTCATAATCCCCATCCGGCAATTTCCATCCATATTTCTCGTTGAGATAATCTATTTCTAATCGTGCGCTCAACAAAAATTCCAGCTCCCCAATCAATTGTTCCGTGAGGGCATCGTTGTCGTACTCATCTTCGATCTCCCCAAAAATCTCCTCAATGATGTCTTCCATGGAGATAATTCCGCTGGTGCCTCCAAATTCATCGACCACCAAAGCAAGACTTTTTCGCTCTTGAATAAACTGGATTAGGAGTTCGTTTGCGAGTGCGGATTCTGGGGCAATGATGATGGGCGTGAGAATGTCCTCAATCGTTTTTGGCTTTTTAAACAGCTCAAGCTGATGGCAATAACCGATCACTTCATCGATGGATTCTCGGTAGATCACTACTTTGGAGTGCCCACTTTCTAGGAATACTTTTTTTAGCTCCTCAATGGAGTCGGATACTTCTGCTGCTACAATATCTGTTCTAGGAATCATGCAGTCTCGTATACGTACGGTTTTGAATTCAATCGCATTGTCAAAAATCTTCGAATCTACCTCCACATTGCCAGCAGTCCTTCGTTGTCCCATTTGATCTTTGATAAAGGAGTTAAGGTCTGTAATGGTGAAAACAGGCTTTTCCTCATTGTATTCCAATCGAAGCACTTGCGTAATAAATCCCCTGGACAAGGCCACAATCAGCCATACGATGGGATACATCACCGAATAAATAATCAAGAAAGGAAGCGCAAAAAAGTTGAGCATGCGGTTGGGATCCAACATGAATAGGCTTTTTGGCAAAAACTCCCCAGTAATCAAAACCAAGAGGGTGGATAAGACGGTTTGAGAAATCAAAACTACCGCATCATTGTTAATGGATTCCGGAAATAAATTTCGCAGGGGATCATCCAACAAATAGGCCATAAATGTTCCAAACAAGACCAGCATGATGGTATTCCCGATCAAGGTGGTCCCGATAAACTGCCCAGGCTTTGCCAAAAATTTACTCAAAACTTTTCCACTCCACATGCCTTGCTTTTTTTGCAATTCAATCTGAAGCTTATTGGCGGAGATGTAGGCGATTTCTATTCCTGAAAAAAATGCAGAAAAAATCAAGCAAATCACGACATATGCAACATAGTTATCCTCCATGATTACCGTTTTTTGAGAGGCTTAGTGCTTTTAACTGGCTTTTTTGTGGTGGCTTCGCTACTTTCTCGCGCCTTATTTCGCCGCAGTTGGAACCAAAACAAAAGGCCTACCGCAAACATGAATAGGGAGTAGGAAAATCCTATGCCATTGACCATCGTTTGGTGGATGCCCACCACGATGAATGCAAGGGCCACGGAAAAGATGATCGCATCCAGTAACTTCATAGCCCTTCTCCTGGTAAAAGTGTTCTACTATCTCGCACTTTCTTTAATTTGTAGGTCGAAAAGCCATCGTCAGCTTCCATTCCAGTTCCGTTAAACAGGGTCTGCCGTTCTTGTATGGTCACAAACTTTTCGGTGTATATTTTTCGTTCGGCCTGATTCCAAAACAATTCCTCTGTCTGCAACTGCTGATCCTTGGGTAGATTTTTTACTTGCACATTCCCTGCACCTTTGTAAAGGTTTTGATCTCTGAGAAAAAACCCCTTATCAGCGCGCATGGTGGTTTCAAGCTGTCCCTGCAAATTAAAAAACTGAATTGTAATGCCTTCAGGAAATTCCAAATTTCCATTGGCAAACTCCAGCTGCTTTGGAGCCGTAATTTCAGATCGAAGGACGGCGGAGTCACTGTGTAAAATATGAATATTTTGAGCAGAATTTATTGGACCATCGTACACAGCCAAATCGCTTGGATCTGCCTCCTCACGACAAGAAAGCAAGGCAATCAAGGCTAAAAAAGAAAGACAATAAGGAAGTCCACGGGTCATCGCCTACAAAGATAGTAGGAAAGTTGTAGGGAATGAAAAGAATAAAGGCAGCCTAGGGCTGCCTTTATTTGTTTGAGGTATGGGAGAAAATTAGTCTCGAGTAGATAGAGAGACTGTTTCGCCAACCCAGCAGCCTGTGCTCAAAGAAGAACCCAATTGATATCCTTCGGTGAAGAGTTCTTCCTTGGATGGGAAGCGTGCTCTTGCGCTACTCATTCCTTTGGAATCTCCTGCTCTTTGATACGCATTGTAAGCCGCAATGAATACTGCATAATCTTTTGCTCGGCTTTCACCAGCTCTACAATCGTTGTAGGCAGACATGTACAGGTCTCCAATCAAGCCATAAGCAGAAGAAGACAATTCAGAATCTAGTCCTGCAGCCTCACGAGCAGCAGTTCTAGCGGCAGATTTCTTACCTGCACGAGCATAAATCTTTGCAAGCTCTAGCTGAATCTCACCTTTTTCCTTGTTAGTGGATGCTAGGGTAAATGCTTTCTCAAACACAGGCTCTGCTTTGTCAAATTCACCAGAAGACATGTAAAGCATTCCTCTTACCTGTGAAGTCTTGAAAGTTGGCGCCTTGGAATCTTTAAATTCTAGGGCTGCCAAGAAGGCTTTGGTAGAAATACACTTGTACTGCAAGGAATACGTGAAAATCTGTTCAGCAAGCTCCTCGTTCGTTGGATCCGCAGCGAGCTTTGCTCCCAATTTGTTTTCGATAAATTCACAATCGATCAACTTCATCTTTACCAAAAGGGTCTCAAGCGTTGATTTGGAATCGGTGACATCCTTACCTGTAGCAGCGGCTGCATCCAATATCTTGTTTGACTTGTCGAAAATGGTCAAAACTTGCTCTGGAGCATAAGCTTGATTTAGCGTGTAATTTTTCTCCACCATGTCAAAATACATGGGAACAAACTGAAAATTGATGCTTCCTTTCAAAGCAATCGCTTTCTCAAAATCTGCAACTACAGCAGGGATTTTGGATTTGTCAGATTTGAAAAACAAGTAACCATAATAGGCTTTGGTCTCAATCCACTTCACAGGGTTGTTGTACAATTCCCCTCTCTTGTCGTAAAGAGCCATCACGCTGTCTTGGTAAACTCGCTTCTGTGCGGCATCGGCAGTTTTATCTGCTGCACCTTTGTACACAGTTACTCCTTGAATGTAAATGGATTCATTCAGGTTTGGCACATTCACCAAAAGCCAGTTCAAAGGCTTGGTAGCCTCGACAAATTGCTCTGCCTTCATGTAGTCAAAATAGGCGGCATTGAACTCCCGAGCTTTTGCTTCCTGAGCAGGATCTGAAGGCCAGTTCCAGCCATCTTGTGCATGGGAAATTCCAGCGAGGAGCATGGCTCCGAAAACAAGAAGGGTTGATTTAATTTTCATAATCGTACAGGTTTAATCAGTTATTGACTTTAGGTAAATCGCTTTTTATGGTTAAATGTTTACTTGGTAATTATTCGAATACTTGTTTGTAGAACCAGCTATTGTCATTGAGTGAAAAGCCAAGGGTGAAATTAAAGTAGGCTTCCCGAATCAATCCATTGTTTGCAGTTCCCCTTCTTCCCACTTTCATTGCCATGTTCATCAAGGAAAGATTGTTTACAGGAATAGATGTACCAAAGTTGATGCCAATATCATTGATCGTGGTCTCATTGATAAAATATGGGGTGCGCATGTATTCCAAACCCACTCGGTAGGTAGCACGATTCAATAACTTGTCAAAATCTGTGAAATCAGGAACTATCTGAAATCCAAGTCCCACTTTTTGGGCTGCTTGGAGGCTTAGTGGCTCACCAAAAAAGTTTCTATACTCAGAAAAATCTTGGTACTGCCCCTCTAGGCCAATCACGAATTTATTAATTTTTTCATAAGTCAGTCCAAATCCATAGCGATTTGGAAGATAAATGGTGCCTTTTTCATTGTTTGCAATCAGATCACCATCCGTTTTCAAGCTGCTAGCTTGGCCAACCGGCGCCAATTTTGCAAACGCTGTTCCATTAACATCCCCAAATTTTTGATAAATGGCTCCTAGGTGAAGGTTACTTTTTTCAGAAGTCTTAAAAAAGTAATGCGTTCCAAACTTTACCGCTACATCGGAAACCGATATTCGTTCATAGTATTCAGAGGCTCTCCCCACTTCGACTCCGCTTTGATTAAAAATAATAAGCTGATTGGAACGGATAGAAGATCCAAAAAGATAGGATCCATGCACCCCTACACTAAGATTTTTGGCAAGCAAATAGCCAAAATTCACATAGGCCTCCGAAATTCCGCCATCCCCTTTCAAGTTATTATTCGCTCTTAAGTCCGAATTATTCACCGGACTGTCTACTTTCAATCGGTAATTGATACTTGAAATTTGTCCAAGTCCCATTCCTGCAGTTAATTTTCCAGGCTTCAGGGGTAGCGAAAGCGCAACGTAGGAAAGTCCACCCCCGTCCACCAAGGAGCTTTCAGTTTCGTTAGCTACTGCTATTCGCTTGTAGTTGAGGGAAGCTTGGAAATTAAAAATGGTATTTCGCGTAGAAAGAGCAGGGTTGACAGTATTTACACCCCAGCCTGTTCCAAAACTGATCCCCAGTCCACCCATACCTTGGTTTTGAACCTGGCCACCATAGTTAAACTCCCCAATGCCCAAGGCACTGTAGGTAGAGGAACTATTTTGACCGAAGCCTTCAGAAATTAGGAAGAGGGTGCTTAGTACACCCAACGCTAGTTTACGCAACATGGTGGATTAGATACAATTTAGTCCAAGGAGCACTAAATTTGGGACTACAAATATGTGGTCTTTTACCAATGATTCAAAAGTTTCTGCGTCACCACCACAGATATAACTAGATATTTCAGGAAAATTAACGCGCTTGATAGCAAATATCCCCACCAAATAAAGTTTAAACTGGACCAGCCCTTTAGGCTAGCACCTCTCAACGATCCCGCATTAGGAGAAATTGACGATCTAGGAGGCTATTCGGAAAGGCACAATCCAGGATTCGATTTTTCAATGGAGCGATAAATTAGAAATGAATAAAAATCCGACATTTAGGATGTGGATTTCAATTCAGTCCTAACCTAATTTACACCATGCACGCCGAACGCTACACCTTGATTGGACTCATGTCGGGCACCTCCGGAGACGGATTAGACCTGGCCCATTGCCATTTTGAGTACCAAAAGGGGCTGTGGAGCTATGAAATTCTCCAAGCAGAAACGCGTCCTTTTCCGATGGAACTTGGCAAAGCACTGGCTACTAGTCATCTCCTTTCTGGCTTAGACCTGGCGCTCCTGGATGTAAACTTTGGCCGATGGATGGGAGAGCAAGTGAAAAATTTTTGTCTCGAACACCAAGTCAAGCCCATGGCAGTGGCCTCCCATGGCCACACCGTTTTCCACCAACCTGAAAAAGGGCTCAGCCTACAAATTGGGAATGGCTGGGCTTTGCACCAAGCTTCTGGAGAAAAAGTAATTGCTGACTTTCGGATGCTTGACGTACAGCTAGGAGGTCAGGGCGCCCCCCTAGTACCCATTGGAGACCAGCTTCTTTTTCCTCAGGTTGATTTTTGCATCAATCTGGGCGGGATCTCCAACCTTTCCCTTGAAAAAAATGGACAGCGAATTGCTTTTGATTGCAGCCCCTTTAACCTATTGCTCAACCGGGAGGCAGTAAAACTTGGAAGTGCTTATGACCAAGATGGAGAATGGGCAAGAGCCGGAAATCTAAATCAGGCACTCCTTGCACAGTTAAATGCGCTCTCGTTTTATGCGGTAACGGGAGCAAAATCTCTAGGTCGTGAATCGATCGATCAGGTCTTTATTCCTTTCCTAGATGAATCTGGGCTTTCTCCCAAGGATTGTTTACGCACTTTGGTGGAGCATTTTGCCATCCAAATTGCCGCACTAATTCGAACTCATGCCTCAAAAGCTACCCCAAGCGTGTTGCTTACAGGAGGTGGAGCCTACAACTGCTATTTTGTGGAGCGATTGGATCATCATTTAAATCAAAACTGGGTACAGATAGAGGCGACTAAGGAGCTCATCGAGTTTAAAGAAGCCTTGATCTTTGCATTTCTTGGAGTGTTGAATCTCCGTGGTGAGGCAAATGCGCTGGCGTCGGTGACAGGCGCAAGCCGAGATTCCTCAGGGGGGATTGTCTTTGGGTAAATAATTAATCCTTGCCCTTGAAAGTCAAGCGGGACTGGGAAATATTTTTCTATTTTTGGGCTGAATTATAAACCCAAAGAACAATGCTTGACTTACTCAAAAAATTTGAGAATAAATCTCCTGAAATCGTTTTTGAATGGAGAGATAGCGAAACAGAGGCCGAAGGATGGGTGGTCATCAACTCCCTTCGTGGTGGAGCTGCTGGAGGCGGCACCCGCATGCGCAAGGGATTGGACAAACGCGAAGTGGAATCCTTGGCCAAGACCATGGAAGTGAAGTTTACCGTCTCAGGACCCGCCATCGGAGGTGCCAAATCAGGAATCAACTTTGATCCAGCCGATCCACGAAAAGCAGGGGTACTCGAGCGCTGGTACAAGGCAGTGATGCCGCTGCTCAAAAACTACTACGGAACTGGCGGAGATCTAAATGTGGATGAAATCCACGAAGTAATCCCCATTACCGAATCTTATGGCTTATGGCATCCTCAAGAAGGGATTGTGAATGGCCATTTTCAAGCGAACGAACCACAAAAAATTAGAAAAATTGGCCAATTGAGGCAAGGGGTGTCCAAAGTACTGGAAGACCCAAAATTTACTCCAAATGGGGCGAAAAAATATACAGTAGCCGACATGATTACCGGCTACGGCGTGGCTGAAGCAGTGAAGCACCACTATTCTTTGTGGGGAGGTACGCTTAAAGGTAAGCGGGCCGTGATCCAAGGCTGGGGAAATGTAGGCGCTGCTGCAGCTTGCTTTTTGGCAGTGGAAGGCGTGCGGATCGTCGGCATCATTGATCGGGCTGGGGGACTGATTCGTGAGGAAGGATTAAGCTTAGATGAAATCCGCGAACTCTTTTTGAAGCGCGAGGGAAACCAACTGATTGCCGCCGACTTACTTTCCTTTGAAGAGGTAAATCAGAAAATTTGGGATTTGAAAAGTGAGATTTTCATCCCTGCAGCCGCTTCCCGACTGATTCGGCAAGAACAGGTAGAACGCATGGTATCGGCTGGGCTGGAAGTCATTTCCTGTGGTGCAAATGTTCCTTTTGCCGACCCAGAGATATTTTTTGGTCCAACAGGAGTTTGGGCAGACGAGCGGGTAGCAATCATTCCGGATTTTATTGCCAACTGTGGCATGGCCCGTGTATTTGCGTATTTGATGAGTGAGGGGGCTGAGGTGACCGACCAGGCGATTTTTACAGATGTGAGTGACACCATCTTCAAGGCACTGGAACATGCTCATTCTAAAAATCCAGAAAAAACAAAACTGTCTCAAACTTCCTATGAAATAGCCCTGGCGCAGCTCATGTAAAAAAGAGCTGGGAAGTTATGCCCTAAGGATAATTTGAGCGCATATTAACGGGAAGTTAAGATTGTGCCATTTTACCATTATATGCACGTTTTTTTAACGAAGGGAAGTCAAATTCTTCCGAATTAGTTAGGAAAATTAGGATAAAGGGGGTAGAATCGCTTATTCGTACAATTAACCCCTAGATTAAACCTAATTTATCACCCAAACCCCAAAAAAATGGAGTTATTAATTATTCTCGTTTTTGTTGTGGGCTACTTTGCCATTGCGCTAGAGCACCCCATCAAAATCAACAAAACAGCTTCCGCCTTACTTACTGCGGTAATTTGTTGGACCATTTTTACTGTTTCAGGTGCTACTGAGACCCTTTTGAACAGCGATCGCTACCTTCATTTTCTTCAGGAACTAGGAGAAAAAGCAGCTTCCCTCACCGCTGGGGAACTTCACCTAGAATATGTTGAGGAGCAGCTTGGACACCACCTGGTTGAGATTGCACAGATCCTTTTCTTCCTAATGGGAGCCATGACCATCGTAGAATTGGTGGATGCGCACCATGGATTCAAATTCATCACTGACCGCATCAAAACTAAAAATCCAGTTGTTCTCCTTTGGGTTGTTTGTTTTGTTACCTTCTTCCTTTCCTCCGTACTTGACAATTTGACCACCACCATTGTGATGGTATCGCTCATCCGCAAATTGATCCCAGACAAGGAAATGCGCATGTTCTTTGCCGGAATGATTGTCATTGCTGCCAATGCTGGTGGAGCATGGTCTCCAATCGGAGATGTGACGACTACCATGCTTTGGATCGGAGGACAGATCTCTGCTGGCGCAATCATGAAAGGCATGTTTATCCCTAGCATTGTCTGTGCAGTAGTACCATTGGTGTTCCTCACCTTTACAATGAAGGGAAGCTTGGGGGAATTTAAAGAAGATGCCAATGCAACCGCTTCTACCATTAAAACAGGCAACTTGATGTTGGCTCTTGGAGTAGGCGCCTTGATTTCTGTACCGATCTTTAAGACAGTCACCCACCTGCCTCCATACATGGGTATGCTTCTTGGCCTAGGTGTTCTTTGGGTAGTATCTGAATTGATTAACCCTAACATGGACGAAAGCGAAAAGAAGCAATACACTGCTACGCATGCCCTTGCTAAAATCGACATGCCAAGCGTCTTGTTCTTCTTGGGCATTTTGCTTGCTGTAGGTGCATTGCAGTCCATGGGTACCTTGGCCAACTTTGCCGGCTACCTCAACACTACTTTTGGTGACAATCGCATCATCATTACCTTGATCGGTCTCTTGTCTGCCA
>CAMCBC010000074.1 GCA_945872775.1 Spirosoma fluviale
GGACGGTATTTTCCCAAAAAAGCTGGCTGCCATCCATCCCAAGTACCAGACACCCGTGCCGGCCATACTTTTGAGCGGAACGGTTTCCTCCATTGGAATTTTGGGCAGCCACTTTGCGGGCGACTTCTTCCTTGGCATCGATATCATGGTCACCTCCATGCTTGTCAATTTTATATTTATGTGCCTTTCCGTGGCCTGGCTACCGAAAAGAAACCCAACGCTGGCAGCCCAAATTCTGATTTTCCCTAACCCGCTCCTTCGGGCGATTATCGTCGGAATCGGCCTTATTTTTCTACTCTCCTTTTTAGGCATTCACACCTACAAGGATTTGAATGCCTCGGTTGCTGCCTGGTATTTTCATTCCACCTGGATCTGGTTGCTAGTGATGGGGATGGCCTCTCTCTTGTTTTTTTTCCGTTGGAAAAAACTCAAGGAAGCAGACCCTAGCCTACTCGAAAAATTTTCAAAATTACCTTAAGAAACGATGACCCTCTCAAAATATACGGAACTCGCACCTGGCCTAACGATCAGCAGGGCACTCACAGGACTTTGGCAGATTGCAGATCTCGAGCGAGATGGCAACAAGGTCAATCCTTCGGAACCCGCGAGGCACATGAAAGCCTATGTGGATGCGGGGTTTACGACCTTTGACATGGCGGACCACTATGGCTCGTCCGAGGAAATCACGGGGGTGTTCCGTGACACCTATGGCACAGCTGCTACCCAATTTTTTACCAAATGGGTTCCCTCTCCGGGCAAAATCACTGCCGCCCAAGTGCGAGAGGCGGTGGAAAAAGCAATGCGCCGAATGAAGACCGATCGGATCGATCTGATGCAGTTTCATGCCTGGCAATATGCACACCCGAGCTGGGTGGACTGCCTTTTTTGGCTGCAGGAACTCAAGCAGGAAGGGTTGATCGGACATTTGGGCTTAACCAATTTTGATACGGCACATCTTCAAATTGTGGTCAACTCCGGGATAGAAGTGGTTTCCAATCAGGTCTGTTACTCCCTGTTGGATCAACGGGCTGCTGGCGAAATGACCAGCCTCTGTTTGAAACATGGGGTGAAGCTGCTGGCATTCGGAACCGTGGCAGGGGGATTTCTTTCGGAAAAATGGCTAGGCAAACCCGAGCCTGTATTGAATGAGTCCCTTACCTGGTCTCAAATGAAGTACAAACGCTTCATTGACGCTGCCGGAGGATGGGAAATTTTCCAAAGCCTCCTTCTGACACTGCAGCCGATTGCCCAAAAGCATGGAGTAAGCATTGCCGCTTTGGCGAGTCATTACATGCTCTGCCAACCGGCAGTGGCAGGCGTGATCATCGGGGCGCGCTTGGGACAAAGTCAACATGTTGCAGAAAATGAGCGGTTGTTTTCGATCCAACTCGATGCGGCAGACCAATCCAAAATCCAAAGCGCCTTGAGCAGCCTTCAGAAAATCCCTGGAGATTGTGGGGATGAATACCGCAAGGCACCTTTCTTGACCGCATCGGGGGACCTCAGCCACCACATCGATACCCTGCCCAGCCCATACCCTACCGTCGAGGGAGCGGATGGGCGCATCAAAGCCCTGAGTGGCACCATTTGGGAAGATATCGCAGGATTCAGCAGGGCCGTACGCAAGGGAAACCATATTTTGGTATCAGGAACCACTGCTACGCATGGCGCCATTCGCATGGGAGGAGATGATCCTGCTGCGCAAATGCATTTCATCATCGACAAGGTCGAGGGTGCCATTCGTGCACTTGGAGGCAGCCTTGAGGACGTGGTGCGCACACGGATTTTTGTGCAGCGGGAGTCGGATTGGGAAGCCATCTCTCGAGCCCATGGGC
The DNA here is from genome assembly GCA_945872775.1 of Spirosoma fluviale. GTDB lineage: Bacteria > Bacteroidota > Bacteroidia > Cytophagales > Cyclobacteriaceae > Algoriphagus. The sequence continues at coordinate 1,836 of CAMCBC010000074.1, forward strand.
AGCGCTTTGCTGGGATTCAACCTGCCAATACCCTGGTGCAGGCAAACCTAATTGGGGAGGGCTACCTAGTTGAGATGGAAACAGATGCCCTGCTTTCTTAGGAAGTTGAATTCTTGCTGAACTACCGAAGAATCCTCGGTAGTTGAATTTTCTTCCAACTCTTGTCCCTTGAAAATATTCCTCGAGTGCAAACCAATATTGGTGGAGCATTTGGAATTCAACCTGCGAATACCCTGGTGCAGGCAACCCTAATTGGGGAGGGGTACCTTGTCGAGATGGAAACGGATGCGCTCCTTTCTTAGGGAGTACCTAGAGGCAAACTACTCGAGTAATCAGGTTTCGTGACTGTCGATTTCCAATTTATTCCTATGCTTTTTTAGGATGGAGTACGATTCCTGGGGCATCCGTTTTATGGATCCGGATTTAAACTCAATTTTTTGTTGATCCTCCAAAGCATAGGGCTGGATCAGGAGTTCGACGGGCAGGTTCAATCCCTCCGAGAGGTTTCGGATCATGTCGATTGTCAATCCTCTTTTCTTGGTTAAAACAAGGCTTACCGTTGTTTTGCTACCGATGAAGGGAATCAGGTCCTTGTCCTTCAGCCCTTTTCTTTCCATCGTTTCTTTGACCGCTGCGATCGGATCGGGTAGCGAAATGGGGTAATGCTCCTTTTCGTATTCCTCGATTAAGAGCACCAGCAATGCTGCTTCCATTCCCTCTGCACTCACAGGGTCTGCTTCGAAAATTTTGGTAAGTCGAGCAAGGGCCTGCTCGTATTCCTGTTCCGTTGTAATTAATTTATCCCACTTCATAAGGTCTAAGGTTACATGTTAAAATTGGTCTACCGTAGCGGCATCTATGTGATTGTATTCAGCATGAGTGCCTATAAATTTGATAAATACCCATTGCCTTGGGTAACTCAGTTGAACAATTAAGCGGTACTTATTTCCTGCTATGTCGAACACCATCCGATTGTTTTTAACTGGATCGGCCTTCGGAAAATCCTGTAAAACATCCGATGGTTTTTGCCAAACAGAATGCTTGGTAACCATAATCCAGTATTGTAGGCTTGTTTTTGAGTTAGGATGATTTTCGTAAAACTCGACCAGATTTTTTATTGAAATGATGTTTTTCAAGGCAATGCGTTTGAAAGTGGAAAGGTATATATAAAGTTTTCATTTTGAAAACTTTTTGTTTATTTATTTCAATTAAAATTTTAAAATCATGTTTGCTGCAAATTCTTCCGTGTAGCGTACCTACCACCTTTCAAAGCTCAGCTCTACACCACCTAAACAAGGTTCATGATTTGAAAAAATTAAGTGAAAAAATAGCTTTAAGAAAAATCTGAGGCCCTAAGTCCTCAAACCCATTAACGGCATACCCAAAAAAAGGATACTTAAAGACCAAAAAAATGCCCACTGGAAGAAAATTTAACTCCACCCCATCCCGCCTAGGGTAAAGCAGCCCTCTTTCCTTCAAGGTTAAGAAGCCTGAGAAAACCTCGAATACCCTCTGCTTTTTCAAAAATTCCCTGACTTTGGAAGATGGAAAAGCAGATTTAACTATATTTCTGTCAACCCATTAACCGCATCTCATGACTTCTTCTTGGAAAATCATTCTGCTCCTTGTGCCCTTTTATTGGGCCTGTAGCGCTGCAAAACAACAGGCGCTGCCCGGTATTCTTGAAGAGGTCATTGTGCGGAGGGATACCTGGGGCATCAACCACATCGAAGCCAAAAATGAACAGGATCTCTTCTTTTCCCAAGGCTACCTCGCCGCCAAAGATCGCCTGTTCCAATTTGAACTCTGGCGCCGAAAAGCCACAGGCACCACCGCGGAACTGGTAGGCCCTGCAGGACTGAAAAGTGATATCGGTGCTCGCTTGCTGCGCTACCGCAAAGACATGGACTTGGAATTAAACCACTACCATCCCCGAGGCAAATTGATTATCGAATCCTATGTGGCCGGCGTGAATGCCTACATTGAAGAAACCCGCAAAGACCCTGCGCTCCTGCCCTTTGAATTTACCAAACTAGGAATAAAACCAGGCCTCTGGACCCCAGAGGTGGTGGTCTCCCGACACAACGGCATTCGCTCCAACGCCGAACAAGAACTGTCCATCGGACGAGCCCTTGCCCATGTTGAAGCCAAAAAAATCAAGGAACTGCTCTGGTTTCATCCGGGCGACCCAGATTTGACACTCGATCCATCCATAGACCCCAACTGGCTGGCTGCTGACTTGCTTGACTTGTACCTAGCCGTAGGGGAAGACATTCCCTTTGAAGGCCTGTTTGAATCCGAAGAAATGCCCGAGGGGAGCAACAATTGGATCATCAGCGGAGCGCGCACCAAAAGCGGGTTTCCAATTCTTGCCAACGATCCGCACAGAAAGATTGCCCTTCCTTCTTTGCGCTACATCGTGCACTTGAAAGCTCCAGGTTGGAATGTGATCGGCGGCGGTGAACCCGTGATTCCGGGTGTTTCCATCGGCCACAACGATCATGGCGCTTGGGGACTGACCATCTTCCAAAGCGATGCGGAAGACCTCTATGTGTACGAACTCAATCCCGCCAACCCCAACCAATACAAGTACCAATCCAAATGGGAAGACATGACCTTGATCGAGGAACGGATTGCCATCAAAGGGCAGCCGGATAGCCTAGTGACGCTGCGCTACACCCGACACGGACCTGTGACCTACCTAGACACCCAAAACCATCGGGCAGCGGCAGTCCGCGCGGCATGGCTGGAACCCGGTGCTGCGCCCTACCTTGCTTCGCTTCGGATGAACCAGGCGACGAATTGGGCAGAATTTCAGGAAGCCTGTACCTACAGCTTTATCCCTGGAGAAAACATGATCTGGGCAGATAAAACTGGAACCATCGGTTGGCAAGCGGTGGGTATCACGCCCAAGCGCCCCAATTTTAGCGGCATGGTCCCCGTGCCTGGAGATGGGCGATACGAATGGGATGGGTACTGGCCAAATTCCTTGAAGCCCAGCCTAACCAATCCTGAAAAAGGATTTTGGGCCACTGCCAACCAACACGTGACTCCTGCGGATTACCCCTATCCAGAAGCGCTTGCGTTTACCTGGGCAGATCCCTTTCGTGGAGATCGTGTCAATGAGGTATTGGCACAAGACAGCAGCGCCACACTTGCCAAGTCCATGGCCCTTCAAGTCGATGTCACGGCCCTTCCAGCCCGGCAACTTACGCCCCTACTGCTACAAGCGCCCATCAGCGATCCAAAGGCAGTGGAAGCACTGGAATGGATGAAGACCTGGGATTACCAGCTTCTTCCTGAAAGTGTAGCCGCCGGAATGTATGTGGCCTGGGAAAGAGCCCTGGTGAAGGAAGTACGGAAGCGACTCGTGCCGGAGGCAGTGCAAGGGCTCATCCAACCTCCATTAACCCAAATCATCCGTTGGATGCATCAGCCCGAATTGGTATTTGCAGAAAATACCATTCCGCAGCGAGACCAGCTCTTGGTACAAACTTGGACTACTGCCTTGGACGACCTTGCCAAGCAGCTGGGACCCAAGCTTACCGACTGGGCATATGGACAAACTGATTACAAGCACATTGCCTTGCAGCATCCTTTGTCAAAATGGGTAGATGCCCAAACGCAGCAGCAAATCGATTTGGGACCGCTGCCACGAGGCGGCTATGCACATACCCCTACAGCCAACGGCTCGGGAAACAATCAAACTGCTGGAGCGAGCTTCCGCATGGTGACCGATCTCGCGGACTGGGATTTGACGCAAATGACCAACACCCCTGGGCAGTCGGGAGATCCCCGAAGTCCTTTTTACCAAAACTTATTTGAAGACTGGGCCAAGGATCGCTATTTTCCAGCCTATTTTTCGGATAAAAAGATAAAAAAACACAGTGTGGAGCAGGTGGTATTTATGCCCCTTTCTAAAGAATAGAAAGGAGCAAGGGAGCTTTACTTAAAGTCTGAAACCAAATAAAATAACGTTTGAGAATCAATTCAGTGGGCTATCTACCGCTAGTCTGTAGACGAGAGGATCCGACCTGATTCACCCCTATTTTGAGCCTCGATTAGGATTGGGGAGAGTCCTGAAGGTTTATCGCGTAGGTAAACCAAGTTGGGCTTGGTATTCCGAAGGCGTATAGCCTACCCATTTTTTGAAATTCCGGTAAAAGGTCCGTTTGTTCGCAAACAGGCAGCGGGCAGCTAAGGAGTCAATGGTGCGCGTATCCAGATAGCCTTCCTTGATCAACTTTAGCGCAAATTTTATTTTCAAATTGTTCTGGTACTCCCCGAAGGTGCAAAAAGAATAATAGGTAAACACGTATTTCAGGTGACTTTGCGGATAATCCAGCTTAAATGCCAGTTCCTTCAGGGAGGGCAACTCCCCAAAATCCTCCAGCAATTCCTCCTCAAATTTTTTGATGGCAAAAATAAGTTCTTCCACCTTGGGCTTCACTTTTTTCTCCAGATCCAGGTCTTCTAACTCGGTAGGCTCCAATTTGCTACTTCGCCAAGCGACTACCTCTTCCTTACTGGTATTTTTGAGATTTTTAAGCAGCAGCTGCTCTCCGTACAGGATGACAGGATTCCTAAAAATGTAGATAATTAAAAATAACAAGCCCCAAGAAGAAATCATGTAAAATTGGTCAAAATGACCACTTGCAGTTTGCTGGGGATTAGTCATAAACACGTAATTATACACTACGTAAAAAATAAAATAAACACTGTAGGTAAGTAAGGCAAATACCTTGATGGACTGAAAATGAATAAGGTCTTTGTAATTTTTTCTTTGGTACACGTATTTCCAAACTAGGTAGCCTGGAAAGACTACATAGACGGTAGAAAATAGAAAAAAAACTACTTTTATTACCAGAAAATTTAAAGGAAACAGCAAAGTCCCAAGTACAAAGGCTGCAGGAAATATAAAGTGAGGAATGACTTTTTTAAATGGGGTAACTTTGAACAATAAATTATCAAAAAATAAATAACTAACAACCACCGTGAAAAATTGATGCATGAAATTATCCTTCATAGGACTCTTAAATGACTCAATCAAATTAAATTCCTCAACACCAAGCAAAAAACGATTCATCCCAAATATCCCTATAATGATCAAGAAATAGAGGTTCAGTTTCTTGTCCTGTTGCCGATTGATCAACACGAAAAAAACGAGCAAAAGCAAGGCTAATCCAACTATGAATGAGAAAAAGGATAGTAGCATTGGGTTGTTCGTTTCTTTTAGGAGCGGGAGATCTCCTTTTTAGGTTTTTTAGTTCAAACACAAAGTTGCTTTCGATAAGCAAACTTCTTGAAATACAATCGAAATACAATGGAAATAAACCGAGCAAGCTCGGTGAAATAGTAAATGGTGCTAGGAGCTCAACCTATTTCACGAAGCCCTCCGCGGCCTACCTACCGTAGGCAGGCGGGCAGGCACGCTCGGTGAAATAACTGTTTCGATTTCTATTACATTTAAAATAATACAATCGAAATACAATGGAAATAAACCGAGCAAGCTCGGTGAAATAATTTCAAATACGAATTCTATTCTCTATTTCACGAAGCAGCCCGCCGCGGCGGGTATTTCTATTATATTTCAATCGTACTTCCCTTTATTATTTCACGGAGCGCAGCGGAGTCTATTTCAATTATATTTCAATCGTATTTCTACTTGGTACCTTGTACAATCCTTTACCAAATTGTGCTATTACCCCCAAACAATCTCATACTCACCATAAACTCATGCGTTTGGTTGGGTAGCAGGTAGCTCTTTAGCATCGGCCACTCGTACACGTAGCCGAAGCGTAGCTTGCCCATCAAGACTCCCAATTGTGCATTGTTGGCATAGTCTACCCGGTGACCGCCGCCTACCCAGAATTTGTCCTTGAACAAGAACTTCATATTTAACTCCACATTCGTAGGCAAATCCGATTGCCTTCTCCACATCGCATTGGTGATGAGCGTCAAGCTCTCAGAGAAGCGGTTGCGGTAGCCTGCCTGCGCAATGCTTACTCGTGGCTTCTTGTCCATAAACACATCCCCACTGCTGATGCTTCCTTGGTTCACGTTATTCACCCCATAGGAGATGTAGTAATCCGGGTGGGTGATCGACATACCGATATTCAAGTCCAGTACATTCATGTCAGCAAAGCCGCCCACATACTGGGCTAGCGTTGGGTCATTGGCTTGTTCCGTTGTCAATCGGGTGCCGTCTAGGCGGATGCTGTTGATGTTCAGTCCTGCACCCATGCGTAGGCCTGCCTTCTCACTCACTTGGATACGTGTCGCGTAGCTCAGGATCAATTCCGATTCCGTAAAGGCACCGTACTCGTCATTGAGTAGGTTGATTCCAACAGCATTCTTGCCTGCGTCAGAGGAGCCTCCCAGGTTCGCAAAGTCGAGTTCCGCAGAGACAAAGTAGGACTTCGGTGCTCCTTCCCAGCCAGCCCACTGGTTGCGGACCAGGCCTTTGACCATCGAACCTTCGTAGGCTGTCAAAGCAGGATTGAAGTAGCCCTGCAAGTGGCTAAACTGGGACATGTATTTTCTTGATTGGGCAAATGCTCCTAAGGAAAGTAGCAGGGCAAGGAATAGGGTAGTTATTTTTTTCATATGCGTTTTTTTGTACTAAGTACCAAGTACAAAGTACCAAGATCGTTTAGGAGCAAGATCCGAGTTCGAATGCAAATCCCTACTTCGTACTTGGTACCTTGTACTTTGTACTTTTCCCTATTTCCGTATCAAATTCAACATCCCTCTCCTCATCTCGCCTGTTTCTCCGATTTCAATCGTCCAGAAGTACGCGCCCACAGGCATTTCTTTGCCTTCGTAGGTTCCGTCCCAACGAATATCTGGATTTTCGGTGTAGAACAAGCGTAATCCACCTTTATCGTATACCGAGATCCGTGCAGCCTCGAAGAAGCGGATGCCTGGTACACCCCAGGTGTCGTTGATCCCATCCGTATTGGGGGTGATGGTATTTGGCACGATCAAGGCATCGAAGTCTAGACGCGTTCGTTTGATTTCGAAAAACTTCGTTACGTTATTTCCCTTGCGGTCCAGCACTTGAGCTAGGATCAGGAAGGTATCTTTTCCAGGGGCGCGTTCTGCACTGCTCCAGAACAGGATATTGTCCTTGATTTCAAAGTAGGAATTGTCGTAGCCTGGACCAAAGAGGTTGGTGAACAGGGGCGCTTTCTTTGACGTAGTGGTTCGGGAGGTCTTCACGGAAAAGGTTCCGACCGGTATGAAAAACTGAGTCGTACTCCCTTCAAAAGAAGCATTGCTGAGCGACAGGTCGAGCACCAGGTGGTCTCGCTCGAGGAAGCCGAAGTCTTGAATAAATCCTGCGGACAGCGTACTTGCGGTAGCGGTGGTGTAGTACGTGATCGAGCTCTCCTCACCCATGCTGTAGCCCAAGGAATAGCCCCCTACTTGGGAGTAGCCACCGGCGATGTTTAGGGTTTGGGGACTGATGCTTTGTGCCTGGAGGGAGCTCATCCCTAGGAGGGTCAAGCATAACAGTCCCAAGCAGTAGGTCGCTTTCAAGGAAGCTGGTGTATAAGCTATTTCTTTTTTCATTTTTAAGTCAGATGCAACCATTTTGGACAACTTGATTTTTATAATTAGGAATGTCTAGTTGATTTTTAACCTTTAGAATATCCTGATGGCACGAACACGTCTTAGGTTACCAATTGCTGTATCCGTAATGGTACCGGCCTGCTGAACTGGACTACCACCGGTATTTAAGAACTGAACCCTTGCATTGGTAACTCCCTCAACAAAACTGGTAAAATTGGTTAAAGTTATACCACCCTTTTGGGTAGAACTCCAATAGGCCGGACTTACACCAGGAGTCTGATTAGTCGCAAAGCCGCCAATGGCATCTTTAACTTGGTACAATAAATTTAATTCATCTCTGCTAGGTAAAAACCAGTCTATATATCCCCCACCCCTGTAACTATTAGCAAGCCCCGCAGCAAAAGATGACATATTTGTGGTTCCTGTAACTACAGCAGATGTAATTATTGCAAGCGTGTTAGGTAATCCAAGTCCAACATAGGTTCCGGTTGCACCATAGAATTTATCGGGAAACCATTTAACTCCCGCATCCGTAGTTTGATCTACAGTAGCTGCAATCAAGCCATGCGTTTGTCCTTTAATATACCCATTATCACTTGGGCCAAAAATATAAAACACCTTTCCTCCTCCGTATTCATCACCCACTTGTAACGGAGAAACCAATAGCCCAACCATATTCTTCCAATAGGAACCATCATAAACTTCTAACTGCGTATTTGTGGAATTCCAAATGGTTAACCCTGCAACGGGATTAGCAATTGAATCTCTTTCTGTGGTGGTTAGACGAGGAGGTAGGAAGCCTTGTGTGGTTGAACTTGCTTCTAATATGGCTGAAGCGTTTGGAGCGCTTACACCTAATCCCATACCTGCTGCTGTAAGGGTACCGCTGGTCTTTACATTAGTGACATCGGTATTTCCCAGTTGAATCGTGTTGCTCGATTCCACTATTGCCCCATTACCAATGGCTGTTGCATTGGTTAAACTATCAGATACGACATTTGCCAAATATCCAATGGCAGTGTTAAATTCACCTGTGCTGTTAGTAATAAGTGCTCCACTTCCGATAGCTGTGTTAGATGAACCTGAAGTGTTAAGTGCAAGAGCTTCAACGCCAATTGCTGTGTTACCATCACCTGTTGTGTTAGAATAAAGAGCAGCACCGCCACTTGCTGTGTTATTATTTCCTGATATATTAGAAAAAAGAGCAGCAAGGCCATTTCCTGTGTTACCATCACCTGTTGTATTAGCTGTCAGAGCAAGATAGCCGATTGCTGTGTTAGTACTATCACTTCCGCCACCTCTTCCAACCGTAATTCCATTCACCGCCAAATCTTTTGAAAATGTTGTTGTGTCTGAAAATGTTTTTGCACTTGTTATTGTTTGTGCAGTATTGGTAGTTACATAATTAGTTAGATCCGGACTAGCAATCGAAGTCCAGCCTAAAGTTCCAGATCCATTGGTGCTTAATACTTGTCCAGCGGTTCCATCTAATTTTGGATAGGTCACCGTTCCTGCGGTAAGTGTACCACTGGTCTTTACATTTTTGACAGCCGAATTTCCCAATTGAATTGTGCTGTCTGAGGCAACAATTGCTCCAGCTCCAATGGCCGTCGCATTGGTCAAATTATTAGATCCGACATTTGCACCATGTCCGATTGCAGTGTTTGATCCACCTGTGCTGTTAGTTGAAAGGGCTCCACCTCCGATAGCTGTGTTATTAGAACCAGTAGTATTATTTTCAAGAGCATTCATCCCGATTGCTGTAATAGAAGAACCTGTTGAGTTAGTATTTAGAGATCCTTTGCCGATTGCTGTGTTACTTCCACCACTAGTGTTACTAGAAAGACTACCAGATCCGATTGCGGTATTATTTGTACCTCCGGTGGTGTTAAGCGAAAGAGCACTATTGCCGAATGCTGTATTTGATGCAAAATTTCCACCACCTCTACCAACTGTAAATGCATTTACCCTTAAATCTTTTGAAAAGGTTTTTGCCTCTGTTATAGTTTGTGAAGTATTCGTTGTTACATAATTAGTTAGGTCCGATGCATTTGCTTTAGTGGCCAAGCTTGCAGTTACGTCTGAAGTAGTCGCGTACCCAGTTAGGTCCTGGTCTCCTGTGTTAGTTCCTGTGATCGCAGCCAGCTTGGTCTTCTCTGCGGTTGTATAGTCGTTGGTGGAGAGTTCCTTGCCCGTCACCTTGTCTACTTTCGTAGCCAGGCTTGCGGTGACATCGGATGCATTTGCCTTGGTAGCTAAGCTTGCAGTCACGTCTGATGAGTTTGCCTTGGTGGCAACCTGAGCCGTAGTGGCGTAGGCGCTCAAGTCTTG
>CAMCBC010000075.1 GCA_945872775.1 Spirosoma fluviale
TCCAAAATCCCACTCCATATCCGCATCGTAGGCAAAGATGTCACCCACCTCGTTGACGTCAAAATCAAAGGCATTTCGGTAGCCTGCACTGATCAATTCCCAGTCAGTTCCCTCTGGATTAATTCGAGCAATCCATCCACCTGGTGCCATTCGGTCATTGGCATGTCCTCTTGGATCTTTGATTAGCGGAAAAAGGTTGTCCTCTTGCCATACTCTTGGCAGTCTGTAGGAATTCATCTCAGGTACATCTACATGGTTACCCGCAATCAAGTAAATTCCCTTTCCATCTGGTGTGACCTTCATGGAGTGAGGGCCATGCTCTCCCTGCTGTCCCTTCAGCTCGCGAATCTGGGTAATGGATTCAAACTGATCGTCTCCATCCAAATCCTGGATTCGGTAAAGCCCCGTAGGCTGGCTGAATTTTTCGTTGGGGTTATGGTTCACCATCACATAAAGGGAATTGAAGGCATAGAGCAATCCCTGTGCATAGCCCATACCCACCAAAGAATCGGCTACATTTCCTACGACTAGTTTTTCAACTTTGGGTTTTACCGTGGTATCAGATCCGATTGGGGGTAATTCTAATCTATACAAATAACCGTATTGATCTGAGGTAATCATTCTGCCCTTGTCATCAAAGGTCATAGCCACCCAAGAGCCCTGATCATTTTCTCCAGGACTATAGAGCAATTCAGCAACAAATCCATCTGGAAGCTTTAGCTTATCAATTTTAGGATTGCCAGTAAGCTGCCGGATTTCTTCTTTTTTGCCACAGGCGAATACTGCCGCCAGGACAACCCCAAGAATCAGGAGATTTTTTAAAGTGCTTTTGAGGAACATATTATTTTGGATTAGACGTTTTACAGTTGATTCTATTTCACAATCTCTAATATGAGAAATAATAAAGGGTAATTAAAACCACTTATGAAAGCAATTTACTTTTTATCAAGAATTTTTCACCTCAGTTATTTCTAGTTGGTAAAGAAAAATAACCCAACACCTTCACTTTTCTGGAAAAGGAGATGTTGGGCTATTTCAATTAATAGAATTGCATTAGAAGTATGGGCTTATCTCCGATTCTGCTGCAGGATAAGGGAAGAATTTATTCAAGTTTGTAAATACGTTGTTTCTTGGAACTGCACCAGGGATAGGTGGGAAATAGTAATCCAATGGATTGGCTACAATTCTTTTTCCATAAGGCACAATAATTTCCTGAATACGATCAGTTCGAATGATGTCGAACCATCTCTTATTTTCAAAAGCAAGTTCAACCCTTCTTTCTTTGAAGATTGCCTCTCTCACTTGTGCCTGACCTGCCGCAGTAGTAGCTGCCAAACCTGCTCGAGTTCTAACCTGATTTAACAAACCTACGGCATCGCCTGATTTTCCTTGCTCATTAAGCGCCTCAGCTGCCAAAAGCAAAACCTCAGCATAGCGATAGACCGGCCAATTCACCCCGTGGTTATTGTGTTGAGCATGGGTGTCTTGAAACTTTTTAATAATCGGCGTAATCTTATTATTCCCTGGCCTGCCTGATACAGTGATTGTCATGATTGATGCAGCTTGACGAGTGTCTCCTGTTTCATAGGCAGCAATAATATCAGGTGTTGGGATATTATTTCCTTGACCATCTAGCGGCTGAGGATTACTTGTGTTAAACAAGGACCTTACCTCAGCAACTGAAAGTGGATACGGTAAATGTTGGTACAGGAAAGTCCCTTGAAGACCATCTGGCCCCTCGCGAAACTGTACTTCAAATACTGATTCAGAATTGTTCTTATTGGTAGAGTTTTTAGAAAACGCCATCGCATAGCTAGGCATCAGCGAATACTGCCCAGAAGAAATCACTGGGGCTAAAACCTGTTCTGCATCGGACCATCTCTTACGATAAATGTAGACGTCTCCAAGCAGGGTTCTTGCAGCTCCTTGAGTTACTCGACCAGCAAGTTGAGTGGATTTCTGAGGGAGCAAGGGTATCGCGGCTACTAGGTCTTTAATTATTTGATCAAAAACAGCAGCTTCTTCAGATAAAGGAAGAGAAGATCCCTCTCTACCGGGAATAGGCTTTAAGTGCAATGGAACTTTTCCAAAATACCTCACCAAGTGGAAATAGGAAAAAGCACGAAGGAAAAGCGCCTGACCCTTTACATTATTTTTGGAATCTTGATTGAATTCTACGGCATCAATTGGATCCAATACCTGGTTTGCTCGAGAAATCATAAGGTAAAGTCCCCTCCAAGCCGCAAGAACGTTTGAATTTGGTGTTGTCCCATTACTAATCGGAACAGAGAAGTCTGCCAAATTCTCAGTATTCTCAACCGCACCAAACAAGACATTTCGCATGTAGAAGGTATTGTCTGAATGCAGCTCACCTAAGGTCCAAGCAGGACCATTGTAATAAGCTCTAAGCGGTGCATAGGCACCATTTACTGCCTGAATGAAGTCATTCTCTGTCTTAAAGTAAGTCACCGAGCTTAGCTGAGTTTCTGGCACAACTGTTAGAAAATCATCACAACTGGTGAATGACATCAAAAGGACTAGAAGTATTATGCTATATTTTTTCATGTTTAGTTCAATTTAGTTAGTCTACATCTGATAGGTAGCGCTGATTAAAAATTGATGTTTGCACCAAAAGTGATGGTACGTGGAATAGGATATGGGCCCAAATCAACCCCAGGGCTCAGGTTTCCACCATCTCCCAGACCATTGCTTTGCATACTTACCTCAGGATTTTGACCTCCCCAGTAGTTTGTAAATACGAGCACATTCTGAGCTGAAGCATATATTCTTGCCGATCTAATGGCCTTTGGAAGCTTCGTGAAAGTATATCCCAACGTAATATTTCGGATCGTAAAGAAGGAGGCATCCCAAACAAAATTGCTGTTTGGCCAATCTCGTTCAATACCAGTCACGTTACCTCCACCCACAGTGGTACCAAAAATTCCCTCTCCAGGATCAGAAGGCGATCTAAAGCGATCCGTAGCTTTTCTCACCATATTGAACACCCCATCCAAGTTGGCCAAGGAATAAAGGTGTCTCATGTAAAGATCCTGTCCTTGAGAGCCTGAACCTACAATGCTCATGTCCCAATTTTTCCAATTGAAATTATTTGTGATTCCGTAGCTAAAATCAGGGAACGGGTTACCAATAATGGTTCTGTCATCACGGTCACCACCGAAGGTAATCACACCGTCCTTATTGATATCTGCAAGTTTGATACTACCTACTGTAGATCTACCAGGGATTATTGGCGATTTTGCTAAATCCTCAGGGTTGGCATAATTACCCAATTTTTGAAGCCCATAAAACTGCGCAAAGGGTTGACCAACTTGAGTAATGTGGAAAGAACCATAGACTCTATCTATGCCATTTGCCAATGCCAATACCTTATTTCGGTTAAACGAAAGGTTGGCATTTACCGTCCAACGAAATGCCCCTTTAGTAGGCATCGCATTGATTTGGAATTCATGACCCCAGAATTTGATTTCACCAATGTTATCGTTGAAGTTAGTAAAACCTGATTCCTGAGGAATTTGAACAGCATAGAGTAGATTAGTCGTATTTTTAACGAAGTAATCGTAATTGAAGGTGATTCTGTCGTCTAGAAATCCTAAGTCAAAACCCGCATCAAATTGTGCAGTAGTTTCCCATCCCAAATTAGGATTGTCCAAGGAAGTTACTGCTGCACCTGGAGTAAGTGTATTGCCAAAGGCAACATTGACAGTATTGTTAATCAAGGCATATTGGGTATAGTTACCAATGTTATTGTTTCCAGTAATACCATAGCTTGATCTTAGCTTTGCATAGGAAATGGTTTGATTTTCTTTCAAGAATTCCTCGTCAGAAAGCACCCATCCCACAGAAGTAGAAGGGAAAATACCCCATCGGTTATTTACTCCAAATCGGGATGATCCATCACCTCTTGCAGATGCGGTAAACAAATACTTCCCTTTGTAGCTGTAGGTAAATCTGGAGAACACTGAAGTTAAACTCCATTCCTGTACCGCATTAAAGGTTCCTCCACGGTTAATATTTACGGCAGCTTGGGATGTCAAGATGCGGTCATCCGCATAGGTATCCGCTTGAATTCTATACTGATCTAGTCTGAATCTCTGGTTTGAAAAACCTGCCAATGCTTCAAATGCATGATCGTTAATAGTATTTCTGTAAGTTGCTATATTCTCATTCAACCAGGAGAGATTATTGTTGGTTTCACGAATTGAAGAAGCCACCGTAGGTATCGCTTGGTTGATAGCTGAAGTAGCCGTAGAAGGATTAGAGAAGAAGAATCTGGAATTGTTCAATTCCACATTAAAAGTGGATTTGAAAGAAAAATTCTTGATCGGTTTCCATTCCACATAAGATGTCGCTAATAAATTCAATCGAGTGGTCTCGTTGGTCAATTCTTGAGCTGATCTAACCCAGTTTGGATAGGCGAAAATATTTCCTGTCTCAGCAGGGAAACGATTAAACAAGGTTAATTCCCCTTTCTCGTCTTTGATTGGCATGACCGGCCAAGTGTGTAGGGCGTTGAAAATAATACCCTGTCCTCTATCTCCATCCGAACGAGGGGTGTTATCAAACACATAGTTTGGCGCAACATTCACCCCAATATTGATTTTATCAGAAAGCTGATAATCCGTATTTAAACGAAGGGAAAATCTCTTAAAGTCTGTATTTACCACAACCCCCGTTTGATCAAAAATACCCACCACTGCAGAAGTATTCAACCGGTCTTTATTGGAAGTAAGGGTCAAGTTGTAACTCGATATGGGAGCTGTCTGTAGAAGCGCATCGTACCAATCGTTATTTTTGTCTCTATACTGAGCAGGGTTTTGAAAAACCGAAGGAACAGGTCTTGCCGCATCTTCGTAATACTCTTTTTTGAACTGGGCAAATTCCTCTGCATTCATCATCTCAAGACGACCTCTCATCGGAACTTTCTGGAAACCTGTAAAAACATTTAGGTTGACATTGGTTTGCCCTGACTTTCCTCGCTTAGTAGTAATCAAAACAACACCATTTGCTGCTCTAGAACCATAAAGTGAAGTTGAAGCTGCATCTTTCAATACTGAGATGTCATCAATCTCGTCGGGGTTGATGGAGTTGATATCTCCTGTAATTGGAAATCCATCCACAACATACAAGGGCTCACTACCTCCAGAAACTGAAAGCTGCCCTCTAATTCTAACCTGCATTCCACGGCCTGGCTGACCTGTAGTTTGGTTGATCTGTACCCCAGCTAATCTACCTTGAAGCTTTTGCGCAACAGTAGATACCGGCATGTCACGAAGTTCTGCACCCCCTATAGATTGAATCGCACCAGTAACCTCTTTTTTGATCTGGCTACCGTATCCAACTACTACTACCTCATTGAGGTCCGAGGTGGATAATTCCAGCGATACATTGTAGGTAGTTTGTCCTGCTACCACAGCCACTTCTTTGGAATTATAACCTATAAAACTCACTACCAAGATATCTCCCGCCGAAGCGTCAATAGAAAAGTTACCGTTATTGTCCGTAACTGATCCTTGCTGAGTACCCTTGATCATTACCAGAGCCCCAGGCACTGGTTCGTTCTCAGAGGTAATCACCCCCCTGACTTTTTGGACTTGTCCAAAACTAAGTTGGCTTATGCATAACATAAGCAATAAAAATCCAACAAACTGGATTTTTATCCTAGATAGATATTGGTTATTCATAATTATGGGTTTAAGTTAAAATATACTTCATGTCTAATCTCTTGAATAATAAAAAAGTATCCATCCTGTAGAATCCTGTATAAAATTCAGAAAATCAACAGATAACAAGCAGGACACTACAGGATATCCCCGCTCATTTTATCAATCTTGTTCGTGGTTATTTTTAATTCTATCTTTTGTATACACTATATTTAAGCAAAGAACTAAAAGAATTCTATTTCCTACTTTTTACACTTTATGGATAAAAAATAGCGTGAAAAAGATAACCCTAAATAAAAAGCATTGAATATTGTAGTCATTCTGATTATAATTAAGACTTATTGAATATGGCCTATATGAAAAATTTGATTTCGACTCAAACCCTCTTCTCAACTTTTATTGTCCTTGCTTTAATTTTTTCAAGTTGTACCCCTGAAAAATCTTTAAAACTGACAAAAGGAACTCGAATAGCCCTTGTTGGGAATAATCTAGGTTCTCGAATGATGGAATACGGTGGTTTGGAGACAGAACTTCACCTGCGCTACCCAGACAGCACCCTTTTCATTCGCAACCTCTGTGATCCTGGCGATACCCCGGGATTCCGACCCCGATCAGGTACAAACGATCCCTGGGCGTTTCCAGGAGCGGAACAATTCCAAGACGAATACGCCACCAACTCTGGGTCAGAAGGATTTTTTGAAAAGCCCGACCAATGGCTAACCCGACTACAAGCAGATGTAGTGATTGGTTTTTTTGGATTCAACGAATCTTTTCAAGGCCCGGAAAAGCTTGAAAACTTTAAACAAGAGTTAGAAGCCTGGATCCTGCATTCCAAAGCACAGCGCTACAACGGGAAGGCAGCTCCGCAACTTGCCCTCGTGTCTCCCATCGCTTTTGAGGACCTTTCAGAGATCAAGGATGTTCCCAATGGGAAACTAGAAAACGAAAATCTACTGCGCTACACCGAGGCCATGGAAGAGTTGGCCAAAAAGCACCAATTGGTCTTTGTGGACGCCTTCACCCCAAGCAAAAAATGGTACGCTGCTACCGACGAACCCTTGACAATCGATGGCAGTCAGCTTACCGAACAAGGGTATGATAAACTAGCGGTTCTGCTTGCAGACAAGGTTTTTGGGAAGGCATCGCCAAAAGCAGAAGCCAACAAAGACCTGATTGAAAAAGCTGTTCTGGAGAAAAACTGGTTTTGGAACAACGATTACAAAATCCCGAATGGAGTCCATGTCTTCGGCAGACGCTACGATCCTTTTGGCCCGGACAACTATCCCTTTGAATTGGAAAAAATCCGACAGATGACCGCCATTCGCGACACCGCCATCTGGGAAGCAAACCAAGGAAAAGTAAAAGACCTCCAAGCTGCGGATGCAAAAACCAAAGCGCTACCAGAAGTGACCACCAACTACAACCCGGAAGCCAATGGCAGCCTAACCTACTTGTATGGAGAAGATGCGTTGAAAACCATGAAGGTTCCCGAAGGTTATAAAATAGACTTATTCGCCTCCGAAAAAGAGTTTCCAGACCTGGCCAATCCCGTGCAAATTTCCTTTGACAACAAAGGAAGACTTTGGGTGGCGACCATGCCGAGCTACCCGCACTACAAGCCTGGGGATAAAAGACCTGCAGACAAGTTGATTATTCTTGAAGACACCAATAATGACGGCAAAGCAGACAAGCAAACCACATTTGCAGACAATTTGCACATTCCTGTTGGATTTGAGATCGCAGCCGAAGGGGTGTATGTTTCTCAGGGAAATAACCTGGTGCTGCTCGTAGATGAGAATGGAGACGATAAAGCAGACCGCAAAGAAGTTCTCCTCAGTGGATTTGATGACCACGACACCCACCATGCCATTTCTGCCTTTGCGGCAGATGAAAGTGGGGCGATCTACATGGCAGAAGGGGTATTCCTCCACACCAACGTGGAAACCTCCTATGGCCCTGTTCGAGGAACCAATGGAGGATTTTACCGCTACGAACCCAAGCGCCACAAGCTGGAGCGGGTCAATCAGGTGAGTATCCCCAACCCTTGGGGCATTGCCTTTGACCGTTGGGGACAGAACTTCTACGCAGAAACTTCCGGTCCAAATGTCAACTGGATGCTGCCTGGCTCTACGCTTCCTCGCTATGGAAATGGCAATTTCAAAGGCCCTAACCTGATTGAAAAAGACCACATGGTCCGTCCTACCTCAGGATTGGAATTTATCGCAAGTCGACATTTTCCAGAGGAGGTTCAGGGCGATTTGATCATCAACAATACCATTGGATTTTTGGGGACGAAGCAACACCAACTATTTGAGGACACCGTAGGATTCACCACTAAATGGCGTCAAGACCTGATCGTATCTTCTGACCGCAACTTTCGTCCAGTAGACATGGAAATTGCCCCAGATGGCTCCCTGTATGTGGCAGACTGGCACAACATCCTGATCGGGCACATGCAGCACAATGCGCGAGATCCTTTGCGTGACCATGTGCACGGACGAATCTATCGGGTGACCTACCCTTCTCGACCTTTGGTCACTCCTGCCAAAATTCAGGGAGAATCCATCCCTGCACTTTTGGAAAATTTGAAGCTTCCCGAATACCGCAGCCGTTACCGCACCCGTCGCGAACTGAGAGGAAGAGATGCTGCTGCGGTAACCGCGGCAGTTGAGAAATGGGTGAAATCGCTAGATAAAAAAGACCCTGACTACGAACACCAGCGCTTGGAAGCACTATGGGTCACCTGGGGTGCCAACAAAGTAAATGTGCCCCTACTCAAGGAGCTACTTGCCTCCACAGATTACAAAGTGCGTGCTGCCGCAACACGTGTGCTCCGCTATTCGGGACACCAGGTACCTGACCAAGCACAGCTGCTAACAGCCTCCGTACAAGATCCACACGGCCGCGTACGGATGGAAGGCATTGCTGCAGCTTCTTGGCTCCCTCGTGCACAAGGAGTTCCTATTCTAGCACAGGCTGAAAAACAAGCCAAGGATGCAACTTGGATTCCAGGCACCTTGGAAACTGCCATCGCCCACCTCAATGGGCTTTCTGTAGCACAGAAGAAGGAGGAAGATGTCAAATCTTCTTTGACCGGATCGGATCGGGAACTCTTTGTGCTAGGCAAGGAAATCTATGCCCGTGAAGGATTGTGTAGCACCTGCCACCAACCAGATGGTGGAGGATTGACTGCCTCTGAATTCCCTCCACTTCGAGGTACTCCATGGGTGACGGGTAGCCCCGAGCGTCTCATCAAATTAGTTCTGAAGGGCTTAATGGGCCCCATGGAAGTGGCAGGAAGAAGCTATTCTGGACAGGTTCCGATGACCCCTCACGAAGGCATGCTGAACGATTCCGAAGTGGCCGCTGTGCTTACCTACGTCCGCAACTCTTTCGGCAACAAAGCTTCTCCTATTTCTCCAGATTTGGTGAAAATGGTGCGTGAAGAAGTCAAAGACAAAAAAGGATTCTGGAGTCCACAAGAACTACTGAAAGCACATCCTTTGGAGAAAAACTAGGCAATTAGGCCTAGTTTTTAATCTACCTTTTGAATGGGATACCAGGTACTCACTCCGTTCTCGTTTATGGCTTCGATGGTGAAGTAGTAAGGCTTAGTTCGATCCAAGGTTTTGAGCCAGTATTCATTGTTCCCTAGAACCATGATGGACGTGTACAACTTGTCAGGAGCAGTGCCATAATAGATGTTGTAGGCATAGGCATCAGCCGAAGGCGACCATTTGATAAAGGCACTACGCTTGTCCTTTTCGGTACGGAAGACCATAAACTGAGACACCTTGTTGGGTACCGCTCCACCTGCATTTCCGAAAACTCGGAATCCAGAAAGCGCAAATTTGCCGGTAGGCATCCATACGTTGACCAATTTGAGGTACCTGGTTTTTACAGGGGTCTTTAGTTCTACGTACTCGTGCGGGATGTCACTTGTGTTCTTGCTTTTATCCACCAAGATCTCCCACTTTTTCCCGTCCAACGAATGATAGAGTAGGTATTGGTGGTATTGGTCCGTGCGCTTTCCGAGTCGGTCAGTGTCCACATCTTGGTCGGCATAATTAATCTGAACTGCATTGACCGTACTCACTTGGCCGAGATCCGTTTGGATCCACTCTCCCTTGGCTCCGGATTGAGCACTCCAATAAGTCTTCAGGTCCTCGTCATTGGCCTTGTTGGCCGAAAATCCTCCCAAAGTCGAGGACACCTGCATGGGTTTGTCGTAGTTGAGCAGCATCCATCCGGTAAACTTTCCAGCCTTTTCTGTATTGGGCAGGTAATGGGGGTAATCTCCAAATGCGGTGCTGGACCACATCACATCGTCTTTATCGAAGCCTGCAGGCCAGATGCCTAGACGGCGCTCGAAGGTGTTTTTGACCGAAATCATGATGGTGCTGATGTGCCAGTACTTGCCTTGGTTGTCCTTGAACGTACTGCCATGACCTGCTCCTCGGGCAAATCCACCTAACTTCATGCTCAAGGGATCAGATTGAGGAGTAAAGGGTCCCAAAGGAGTTGGGCCTACGATTACCCCGTCCGAATAGCCAGAGAATTCGGTACCCGGTGCACCGTATTGCAGGTAGTATTTTCCGTTGTGTTTGGTCACATGGGCACCTTCCATAAAAGGATCCAAGAAGGTATTGTCCATATGCTCCCCAAATCGCTGCCAGCCGTATTTGTCTGGTTCGAGGAGGTACATCTCTTTCCTTGTGCCGATCGGAGCCATTGTTTTTCGGTTCAACTCAATCCCATAGAGTGGATAGCGGTTGGAGCTACCGTTGTACATGTAGAGTCGGCCGTCGTCATCGGTGAAGAAGTCTGGGTCCCAACCTCCAATTTCAAATTTTTCAACCAGTGGCTTCCATTCATTGGCTTTGGGATTGGTGCTCATCCAGATGGTAAAATCTTTTTCGTAGGTAGAGCCCATCACCAGCACGGTATCCCCAACAATGCCTACTGCGGGAGCACACAATTCATCGTAAACCTTATTCCAAGGCTGCAGAAAGCGTCTGGAATGGAATTCCCAGTTCAACATGTTGTCACTGGTCCAATAGCCCCACTGGTTGGTGGAGAATAGGACATAGGAACCCTGGTAGTTGACCACCACCGGATCTGCGGTGGCCCGATGTCTACCCCATTCCGAGAAATTGGGAATAGGCGTGTAGCCATAATCCAGGTTGATGGGATTGCAGTAGGTGAGTTGCTGCGCCTGAGAACCAAAGGCGAGGAAAATAAGTGTGAGGGCAAAGTAAAAACGCATGGCTAACAAATTAAAAATGAAGTACTCCTGGAGCAGAATCAATAGAAGCCAAGTACAAATTCCTTTACCCTACGTTGAGTCACCCTTTTCAAAAATAAGGGAGAGCAGGCCAAGAAAAAAATCCAGGACCTGGTTGAGGTACTTAAAAATTCTACCACACCAAGATTTTAGTATTTAAAAAACTTATACATATATTTGTCACACTAACAATTGCTATGACACAGGAACTCTTTGCAAGCTATTCCTTTTTATTGGACCGAACGGCCCGCAAGGTGAAGCAATATGCGCAGCAGCAATTCAAGCAAGGAGGATTTGATGTGACGGTAGATCAATGGTTGGTCTTGAAAAATCTAGCAGAAAACCCCGAATTGAGCCAGACCGAATTGGCAAACCTAGTTTTCAAGGATCATCCCACGCTTACGCGAATTTTGGATTTACTTTATAAAAAAGGGTACATCATTCGGGTGCAGCACCCACAGGATCGCAGAAGTTTCCAATTGCACTTGACAGAAGCTGGCGTAACTAAAGTCGCTGAATTGCGACCTAAAGTCTTGCATATTCGCGAGAAGGCCTGGGAAAATTTGACTGAAAAAGATTTCCTGGAGTTCAAGCGCATCCTCAACACCATTTACCACAACTTGGACGATCAAACATAAAGAGGCAACAGGGAGTTAGTCCCCAAGGTTCCTCAAAC
>CAMCBC010000076.1 GCA_945872775.1 Spirosoma fluviale
AAAGCATTGAGCGAAGAGGAGTTTGAGTTGTGGGATGACTGCATGAGCTTCCCCAAACTACTTGTACGGGTGAAGCGACACCAGTCCCTCAGCCTTTACTACTTGGACGAGCAGTGGCAACCGCAAGTGTGGAAGGTAGAAGGAGCCATTTCCGAACTTATCCAACACGAGTACGATCACCTGGACGGGGTGCTTTGCACGATGCGGGCAGTGGATGAGAAATCGTTTAAGTGGAAGGAATGAAACTTTTGTACCAAGTACCAAGTACAAGGTACCAAGATCCCTCAGTACCAGAATTCCAGTTTTAATGCGAATCCCTACTTGGTACTTAGTACATTGTACTTAGTACAATCACTTATCTTTACCCCATGAACTTTCCTAGCCTCTCCGATATCTCTGCGGCACATGCACGCATCCAGCCTTTTATCCACCGTACGCCTATCCTTACTTCGGAAGCCATCGATGCGATCGCAGGATGCAACATCTACTTTAAGTGTGAAAACTTTCAAAAAGTTGGCGCCTTCAAAGCTCGAGGCGCAGCCAATGCGGTCATGAAACTTACCGACACACAGCGGGCCAAAGGCGTGGCAACCCACAGTTCGGGCAACCATGCAGCTGCACTTGCACGGGCCGCCACGGTAGCAGGAATCCCTTCCTACATCGTCATGCCTTCCAATGCCCCCGAAATCAAAAAGAAAGCGGTCAAGGGCTATGGCGGAGAAATCATCGAATGCGAACCCAACCTCAAAGCCCGTGAAAGCAGTTTGGAGGCAGTAGTAGCTCGTACTGGAGCTGCATTTATTCCTCCCTACGATCACCTAGACGTCATCGAAGGGCCGGCCACTTGCGCGTTAGAGTTCATAGAAGACGAATCAGATCTGGATATCCTGATGGCGCCCGTCGGGGGAGGAGGACTTTTGGGGGGTACGGCACTGGCAGCTCATTACCTGAATCCCCAGATTGAGATCATCGCTGGAGAACCCGCAGGGGCAGACGATGCCTATCGCTCCTTTCATGCGGGATACATCATCCCACAAACAGGTCCAACTACCATTGCAGATGGCTTATTGACCTCCCTGGGAACCCTCAACTTTGCTTTGATTCAGGCCCATGTCCGCGATATTTTACTTGCGACCGATCCGCAAATCATCGAGGCGATGCGCCTCGTCTACGAACGGATGAAAATCATCATCGAGCCCTCCTGTGCGGTGCCCTTGGCTGCCTTACTGGCAAACAAGGAGCGCTTTGCCGGTAAAAAAGTTGGCATCATCCTTTCCGGAGGAAATGTGGATTTGGGGAAGTTGCCTTTTTAGGAACCAAATGGAAAATTTATCATAGTTCCTTCACAAACAATCGGATAGTAAATATCTATTCTGCAGGCCATTTTCCAGGACACTAAATCTTCACGCTTGTATACAAAAATGCTGATGTACTCTGGAGTCTTCACTTGGAACAATCCGTAGTTTTTATGAATGATGGGTTCATAAATGTAGGTAAGCTTCTCATCATCCACTTTTTTGCTAAATCGCAGGTTGAAATCGAGTGCTTTCTTTTTCAATTGTTTGGTAGCTAGGCCCACCCCTAGGGCTGGCAAATCTGTCAAGGTTTGCGGAAGTTCTTCATCCTTGAATTCACAAAATTGAATTCCCCTACTGTCCATTTCTTTAAGCGCATAGCGGGTCCAAGTTGACTCACCAATGAGTTGGTAATGAATTCGAATGCGTTTATTTTTTTGAGATGAAAAGTGGGTGTTCAGTAAAGCATACTGCTCCTCAGTAATGTCTAGTGGTAGCTTTTGAGTAAAGGAAGGGAAAGAGAAAAGGAAGGAAAGCAAAAACATCCCTACTACACCCTTGAGGTGGTAATTTCTTTTTTTCAGAATGTCCCTTTTTCCGCTCATTTGGATTGGCTTTGGACGATTTGCTGCATCATCTTGCTTAAGCCTCCCATCCCATGGTCGATGACGAAGTGTAGGGTCTTTTCCTCATTTCCCTTTTTATAGGTTAGAATATCTAAAAAATATCCAGCTTCATTCTCACCAGAACCCATTTTGGTCAAAGTTTCTTGCCAGTATTTGGAGATGAGCACTGATCCATCGACAGGCGAAATCACCAGATAGGGCCTTGCAGGGCTCCCATTCCCAGAAGCTAAAATCGTCTCACAAATTAAATCAAATCTTTTTTTGTATACTGTGGCAAATTCAGGGTTATTTGCCTTTTCGTAGGCTTTCCACAATCCAAAATTCAACGAGAGGCTAACTGGGTTCAAATCCTGAACTAATTTTCCATATTTCAAGACCGTGTCCGCTGGAAACCGTTCGGCTCCCAAAAACGTGCTCTCCAAGCCCACCATTCCATAGGCATTGTAGGTCTTTTGAGCAGTTTGACCAACCAGCAAAGCCAATAGCTCGACTTTGGAAAAGTGCTCTCCCTCTTTTAAAAATCTAGCCTTCAAAGAGGGGTAGAAAGATGGACTATTCTCGGCTTTAGATTCCTGAAACAGCCTCGGAAAATCTCGCGAGTAGTCAAAGTCCTGAGCAAATCCATTGCCTAAGCCAACCAGGCAAATAAGAAGAAATGATATCAATTTTTTCATTTTCATGAGGTCGAATTTTGGTTCCAATTGCCAATAGTAAGCTTACTTAAACCCACCGTTTTTTACATAAATTATGGTAACTAATTCACGGGTTGAAAAGCCATAAAATTTTCTCTGTCACATCTCTTCTCACTGCTTCACTTGTATAGAAAGATCCGATTCTATTCCCTTCGATATCGTTGAGCAAGGAAAATAAATCTTCCTTGTTTTTTCTGCATTCAATTATTTCATCTATATACCTTACGTATTCTATTTCAAGGTCAGATCCTGAAACACCAATCGGGTTCCAACCCTTTAAGATCTCATTAATTTCATTGTAAGAACTCATCAGTAATTAGTTAGGTAGGTTACGATTTTGCCAAAATTCTGCTCTCCATGAGTAAAATAATATGGGCCTAAAACCTATTGATTTTGGACCATATTTTTTAAGCGAGTAAACACGCAATCAAACTCTCCTTACTTCTTCTTGCTCTCCGCTACCGCATGGTGTGCAGCGCGGGCGGCAAAGGCCATGTAGGTCAAGGAAGGGTTTTGGGTAGAGGTAGAGGTCATCGATGAGCCGTCAGTCACATACACATTTGGTACCGCGTGCAACTGGTGGTTGGCATTCAACATGGAGGTCTTGGGATCCTTGCCCATGCGCACCCCGCCCATCTCGTGGATATCCAAGCCTGGAGCCTGCTTGCTGTCGGCAGACTGGATGTTGGTAAAGCCCGCCTTTGTAAACATCTCCGTCATCTGCTCAATGTAATCCTTGACCATTTTCTCGTCGTTGTCGTCGTAGTCCATGCTCACCTTGAGCTGAGGAATGCCCCACTCGTCTTTCAAGCTCCCATCTAGCGCTACGTAATTGCTTTCCTTCGGCAAGGTCTCGCCCATCATGTGTGAACCTACGCGCCACGGCCCGTAGTTTGATGGGTTAAGCAAATTGTTTTTCAAGTCCATTCCGATGCCATCCGTGTTGGGTCCTACGCCTCGGCCGGCTGAGAAGCCCGCCGCATAACCCCGAAGGAAGTCGGTTTCTTGTTTGTAAACATTACGGAAGCGTGGGAAATACCCACTGGTAGGTCTTCCTCCCGAGGTGGTGTATTCAGCATGTCCTTCGTACTCGCCGGAAACGCGAGCCCGGTAGTTGTGGAAGGCCACGTACTTGCCCAATACTCCACTGTCATTCCCCAATCCATTCGGGAAGCGGCTGGAGGTGGAGTTCAACAAAATCGCATTGGTATTGAGTGCTGCTGCATTGATAAAGAGCACGTCCGCGTAAAATTCTTCCACTTCTTTAGTCAAGCGGTCGATGATGCGTACGCCTGTGGCTTTGCCTTTGGCCTCGTCGTAGATGACAGAATGCACTACCGCATCGGGGCGGATGGTCAGGTTGCCTGTCTTAAGCGCCCAAGGAATGGTGGAAGAGTTGGAACTGAAGTAGCCTCCAAACGGGCAGCCTCGCTGGCATAGGTTGCGGTTTTGGCAAGATCCTCTGCCTTGCGCGGCAAAAGCCTCAGCACTGCCATGGATGTGCGCGCAGCGTGCAGAAATCACATGGCGTTCTCCTCCATACTCCTTCTTCATCGTCTCGGCGAAGTACTTCTCCACTACATTGAGATCGTAACCGGGAAGAAATTCTCCATCCGGCAGATGGGCGATGCCATCCTTAAACCCTGCTACCCCAGCAAATTTCTCCACATGGCTGTACCATTTTTCGATGTCCTTGTAGCGAATCGGCCAATCCACCGCAAATCCATCTCGGGCAGGGCCTTCAAAGTCAAAGTCAGACCAGCGCTGTACCTGTCGGGCCCAAAGTAAAGACTTGCCCCCCACCTGGTAACCTCGAATCCAATCAAAGGGCTTTTCTTGCACGTAAGGATGCTCTGCATCCTTCACAAAGAAGTGCATGGCATCTTCTCGGAACGCATAGCATTTGCTGATGACGGGGTTTTCCTCCTTGATCTTTTCGGTAAGCTGCCCTCTGTGGGGAAACTCATGCGGAAGCATGTTGGTGGTCGGGTAGTCCTTGAGGTGTTTGACATCAGGGCCACGCTCGATCATCAGGGTCTTGACCCCAAGATCACAGAGTTCCTTCGCTGCCCATGCACCACTGATGCCCGAACCGACCACAATGGCCTGATAGGTACGCTCCTGCGTACTGCGTAAGTTGAGATTAGCCATTTACTCTTGTATTTTGAATATCAGCGATTAGGACTGCCCCATTGTATTCGCCAGGAATCAAGGAGTAGGGTATGATTTCGGTTTGGATGTATTCAGAGGCCATGTAACCCTGAATGGTAAAGCGCTTAACGCTGCTCAAGAAATAACCCACTTGGGCAAGCAACTTCCCTTCGGAAGTATTTTCATCACCAGTAATTGCAATCCCTTGAAGCAAAAAGGTTTCCTTTTCCTTGCTGCTTAAGTCTGCAAATTTCTTACCAGCAGTTTTTTCTGCATACTCCGGGAATGCTTCTAATCCGGCGGTGAATTTCTCTTGATTTTCTTTGGTAAAGCAATCGTTCACCATCACGAGGATAAAATCAGGTACGGCTAGGTCCAAGGCTCCCTTGATCTCTCCAGCCGGAATGATGCTGTCGGAAATGGATGCAATGAGGGCTTTTTGGGTAGCCGTGATTTTGAGGTTTTCGTAGGCGGCAAGGATGTCTTCCTTGCTAAAATCGCAGGAGGGGATCAGTGCTAGCCCTCCAGAAATCAGGGCGATATGCCGTAACGCATGACGTCTGTTCATAGAAATAGGTTAAAATTTGGGTTGGGGTAATTGAGAAATTAAAGTAGGTATTTTTTTTTAAGAAAAGCTACCTGAAATCCAGAAAGGGAGAATTTATCGGGTAATCGCACCCAGTTCCCCGAAGGTAGCGGCATTGCCATCAACGGTACGAACTGCCTTCAATCGGACATACCGAAGTTGCTGAGGCGCAAATCGGATGAGCTGCTCCACCGGGCTATTTTGAATATTGGCAAACTCTCCTCTAGAAAGTTCTTGCCAATTACTGCCATTCGGACTGCCTTCCAAAACATAGTCGGCAATGAATCCACTCGGGTACCTTGCCTGCATGGGCAGGTACGTGATCCCTTTGAGGAGTACCTCGGTTCCCAGGTCCAACTCCAACATCCCGGCAGGCGATGTCCAATAGGTATTGGCCTGCTCATCAATGGCAGCTTGGGCTTTGGAGTCGCTGGAAAGCACTTTCCAGTTTCCTTTGACTAGGTCTAGTTCTCTTCGGCTGATAGCCGAGCTTTTCCCCTCCTTCGCATCCACTACGATGGCTTGCACCGTGGCAGGCTGCTCCAGCAAAAAGGGTTTATCATAGCGATTTTTCCCCGCTAGAGGTAAACTGCCATCTAAGGTGTAGTAGATTTCAAGTCCAGGGTCTGCGGCGGTGATCGATACAAGCCCAACGGTGGAGCGGGTGATCTTTGGGGGGAAAACTAGGGCTGGAGCAGCATAGACTCCCAACTCCGTAATGAGCGGTTCTCCCTTTGCTTCCAGAAAGTTGATCCGAATCTTCTGGGCCTGGGTATCCGGAACTCGCAAAATACGGGTATAACCAATAGTCGTACCCTGCGCCAAAGGCAGCCATTTTCCCTCCACTTCTTTTTCCACCGTAAAGGCCGACACGCGCTGACCTAAATTGACGTATTCCTGAACCAAAATCCGATTGAATGACCGCGGTTTCCCAAAATCGAGTTCAATAGTGGTGCTCGTCTCGCCGGTTGCAGCTGCCCAGTAGCTATCATAGTTCCCATCCAATACCTGGCTTGCCTCGTAGCCTGCTGCTCGGCTGGAACTTGAAGTAACCTTGGCGCCAGTAGCTAGGTTCACCGCAAAATCTTCCTTGACTTTGGCTGCCAGTTCTAGAATGGCTTTTACATCCGAATCCGGAATCAGCCCTCGGGTATCCACAGGAAAATTGATCAGTAAGGAGCTATTCTGCCCTATGCTTTGGTAGTAGATCTCGAGGAGTTCGGGCAAGGTTTTGAGTTTGTGGTCCTCGTAGGCATGGTAGTACCATCCTGGTCGGATGCTCACATCCGCCTCGGCAGGCACCCAATGGGTACCATTTTCCTGACCCATCGCCCATTTGTCTGAATACTCGGGCATGCCGGCATAGACCGAATCCCGCATGAGATTGGACCAGGTCGTCGGATAAGCAAATCCATGTTCGTTCCCTACCCAGCGCACATCTGGGCCTGCATCGGAAAAGAGCATGGCCCCAGGCTGAAGCTCCCGCACCAGCGCATGCATGCTTGGCCAGTCGTAGTAGGTCAATTTATCCACAACTCGCTCCTCGTTGGCGCCTCCATACCAGCCGCTGCCCCCATTGGCGCCGTCAAACCAGAACTCGAAGAGTTCCCCATAATTAGTCAGGAGTTCGGTCAATTGATTCCGCATGTAGGTGATGTATTCCGGCTTGCCGTAGTCGGGATGGTTGCGGTCCCAAGGAGAATAGTAGATTCCTACTTTCAGCCCATATTCCCGACAGGCATCCACAAATTCTCGGATCAAGTCTCCTTTTCCATCTCGCCAAGGGCTGTTTTTGACCGAGTGCTCCGTGTAGGCCGATGGCCAGAGCACAAAGCCATCGTGGTGCTTGGCAGTGATGATGAGGCCTTTCATCCCTGCTTCTTTGGCAACTCGGGCCCACTGACGCGCATCCAGGGCGCTAGGAGCAAACTGGGAAGGCTTCTCGTCTCCAAAGCCCCACTCCCGATCGGAGAAGGTGTTCATGTTGAAATGCACAAAGCCATAGTACTGCAGCTCCTGCCAGGCGATTTGCCTAGGCTCCGGAATGGGGTAGACTGGAGTAGGCGGAGTGGTCTGTGCAAAGGCAAGTACAGGAAGAAAAAATAGAAGGAAAAAGGGTCTCATGGGTTTATTTTTTCGAAAACCTAGCCATTTTGCCCCACATCTAAAAACAAAATGCGATCGATCTTCCCATTTGGAAACCTTTGCTCCCAAATCCTACTTAGGTAAGTATCTTTTCCCCTATGTTCGCAGTATGAAAACAAGGCTTTCCTTTTTGCTTTTTCTAATTAGTATGGGCTTGCAGGCCCAGATCCAACTGAAAGTTAGTGATCAGCTTACTGGACTTCCCTTGGAAAATGTCCGAGTGAGTTCCGGCACCTCTGTGCAAACAAGCGGTACTTCGGGAACGGTTACTTTTTCAGGAGAAAACCTACGCCTCGTCTTCCTGTTGGAAGGGTATGAGCGATTGGAAAAAGTGTTCCCCAAGGGAGAGTTTTCCGTACAGCTTGTTCCAAGCGTAATGAACCTTTCTGGGGTCACGGTCAGCGCATTTGATACGGAGCGTCCTCTCCTGCAGCAGGCAGCTAGCGTATCGCGAGTGACGGAACAAGACCTGATGCGCTTCAATGAGAGTTCGCCCGTCCTAGCCTTCAACCAGAAAGCAGGCATCCGCATCGAGGAACGGGCTCCTGCGAGTTACCGTATCTCCATCCGAGGCAGCTCTTTGCGTTCCCCTTTCGGCGTGCGTAATGTAAAAGTATATTGGAACGAGGTTCCCTTCACCGCTCCCGACGGCACTACCGCGCTCAACCTGCTGGACTTAAGTAACATCCGAACTGCTGAAGTCATCAAAGGCCCTTCTGGAAGTGTGTATGGCGCAGGAAATGGCGGCGCCATCTCCCTTTTCAGCCAAGCCCAAGTGGATGAAAATCGAATTTCCGCGGAATACCTGATGGGCGATTTTGGACTTTCAAGATACCGCTTGGGTATTTCCCAACAACTGGGAGACGGTGGAATCGAAGCTTCTTATGTTCGTCAAGAATCGGATGGCTACCGGGATCACTCAGGAGTCAAGCGCCAAGTAGTCCAGATGAGTGGCTATTTTCCCATTTCTGAAAAGCAGGAACTTCGTACCCAACTCCTGGTGTCCGACCTGCAGTACCAAATTCCGGGGGCACTGAATGCTGCACAGCTGGCAAGTAATCCCAAGCAGGCTCGCCCCGGATCGGTAGGACAAAACAGTTCCATCGACCAACAAGCCCTTCTCCTTTCCCTAGGCCATACCTACCGGCATTCGGAACAGCTTAGCAGCAGCACGACAGTATACCTGAATACGAATGCCTTTGAGAATCCCTTTATTCTAGACTACAAAAAGGAATTGGGATTCGGCTACGGAACCCGCACCAAGATCAGCTACAACAGCCAGTTGGGCGGCAAATCCCTCCGCCTACTTGCGGGAGGAGAGTGGCAAAAAAGCATCACCCAAGCGCAAAATTTTGGCAACCGGGCTGGCAAAGCGGATACCATCCGATTTGCAGACCAGCTGACCGCTTCCCAAGGCTTCCTATTTCAGCAGGCTGAGCTGCAGTTCAACTCCAAACTCCTGTTCACCTTGGGCTTGAGTGAAAATTTCTCCGGATTTGTTATCGACCGACAGGTAGCCGCTGGAGGAGGAAAGAAAGGCCTTCAAACCCGTACTTTCACTCCCATCCTAGTGCCTCGCATAGCACTCAACTACCAGTTCAATCCAAGCATGTCCATCTATGGATCCATCAGCTCGGGCTTTTCACCGCCGACAATCGACGAAGTTCGTACCAACGAGGGTAGCGTCAACCTAGACCTAGAGGCAGAGAAGGGTACCAATTACGAAGTTGGGTACCGATTGGGAAAGGAGCGCTTCACGATGGAAGTGATCGCCTACTACTTCAAGCTTCAGGAGACCATCACCACCTATGCCAATCCAAATGGGGTGGTGCTCTTTCAGAACGCCGGTGCAACGGATCAGAAAGGAGTAGAGGCCAGCCTAGATTATGCGCTCCTTCGAAATTCAAAAGGATTTGTGCGGGATCTCCTGTTTGGCACCGCCTACACGGGGCAGTTTTTCACCTTTGAAAATTACCAGAAGCGGGGCCAAGATTTCTCAGGTAATGCCTTGACGGGTGTTCCTGCACACAATCTGGTGAGCCGAATGGATGTGCGTACTAGGGTTGGTCTTTACCTAAATTTCACACATCAGTTTACAGAAGAAATTCCCCTAGACGATGCGAATACCGTCTACCAAGACGCCTATTCCTTGGTGAACCTGCGGCTTGGTTGGGTGAAGCAGCATGGCAACTGGAACCTGGAGGTTTTTGCAGGGGTAGACAATCTCTTGGATGAGCAGTATTCACTAGGCAATGACCTGAATGCTTTTGCAGGGCGATTTTACCAACCCGCTCCTACCCGCAATGGGTATGGGGGAGTGAAGGTTGGGTTGAGATATTAATGGAAATACGAAGTTAGAAATACGAAATACGGCACTTATGGTAATGTCGAATGTTGAACGCTGATTGGAGAATGAAGAAGTGTGGAACCATTTAACTTGCCAGAAACCAGCCTTTTGAAGCCAAAACTTTAGTCTCCTTTCACTAAATACACTGTAAAGGGTGATTTAGATACAGATATTTGCAGAGGCATTCTTTCCCCTTTGCGTCTTGGCGCTTTTGCGCGCTGATTTAATTTCGAAGATAGATAGTAGAAATACAGTGGAAATAGGATAGAAAAAGACTCCGCTGCGCCTGCCCGCCGCGGCGGGCTTCGTGAAATAGGTTGAATTATTCGCGGAGCCATTATTTCCCCGAGCCTGCTCGGGTTATTTCTACACTATTTCTACTGTATTTCCATAAATTACAATCCAAATCAGGAATCCATGAAAAATTTCCATCTCCTTTTACTATCCTTTTTGATTTCCTACACTGCCTTTTCCCAAGAGGAGGCTGCAGAATCCAAATGGGTGCCTCGGGAACCTAAAAAATTCGAGTCCACGCATTCGGGCACCTTCAATGGACAAAAAATTAGCTACAAAGCCGTAGTCGGAGAAACCTTCCTCAAGAATGCTGCAGGAGAAGTGACCGGAGCACTTTGGTCCACTGCCTACCTCCGCGAGAGCGTCCTAGACCCTTCCAAGAGGCCTGTGCTCTTTATTTTCAATGGAGGACCTGGATCTGCAAGCGTTTGGCTGCATGTGGGTTTCTTCGGCCCAAAAGTGGTGAAAACGGACTCGGGAGCAAGCAAAGACGATGGTGCTGCCCCCTACCTGGTGGAAGAAAACAAGCAGGCTTTGCTTGACCTAACCGATTTGGTGTTTATCGATCCCATCGGCACTGGCTTTAGCCAAGTGGAAGGCAAAGGCAAAACATCAGATTTCTGGGGACTCAACGAGGACGCTTCCTCGATTGCACAGTTTATCCGTACCTGGGTGACGCAGCACGGGAGATGGCAAGCTCCCAAGTTTATTGCGGGAGAAAGCTTTGGAACGACTCGCGCTGCCAAGGTAGCCGAAGTACTCGAAGAAGGTGGACAAAGCCTTGCCTTGAATGGTCTTGTCTTGATATCTCAAGCCCTAGACTATGCTGGTTCGTCCAGTTGGGCGGACAACCTCACCTCCTTTTTCACCTACCTCCCTTCCCAAGCGGCTACCGCATGGTACCACGGCAAGGCCGGACAAGGGAAAACCCTAGCAGCCTTTACCCAAGAAGCAAGAGAATTTGCCTATGGGGAATATCTAAAGTCCTTGTTTATGGGTGAAAAGCAAACTGAAGCCCAGAAAGAAACGATCGCAGCCAAATTGGCCTACTTTACTGGCTTGGATAAAGCCTATATTCTCCGCTCTGACAATCAGATCTTGATGCACCGCTTCAAGAAAGAATTGTTGCGTGCAGAGGGCAAGGCCATTGGCACCTTGGATGGGCGCTATTTGGCTCGGGAAACCGACAAGTCCTCTGAAGCACCGGTGCTTGGGGATCCGGCAAGCTACATGACCGGATCTGCCTACACGGCAGTTTTCAACGACTACTTGATGCGAGACTTGAAGGTAACTATGGATCGCCCCTACTTCACCTCTGCAAGCGGGATGGGTGGAAGTTGGAACTGGAAACCTGTGCCCGACGGGGCCTACTACGAGCCGACCTATGTGAGTACGGCACGTGCACTCAGCGAGGTCATGCACCGAAATACGCAGCTGCAGGT
>CAMCBC010000077.1 GCA_945872775.1 Spirosoma fluviale
AAACTCCTACTGCTGGAAGAACCAAAAAAGCTACCATATCAAAGTCTAAAAGCACCATCAAACCCGATAAAATAATGTTTATCGGAAAAATAATTAATGCGGCCCTGTACGATTTTCTTTTTTTTTCGGCTAATTGTTCAAGCCGAAAACGCTCAAACTCATTAATATTAAATTCTTTTTTAACATTTTGTTCATGAAACTTTTCCATTCTTAAATTTTTAAAAGTATGTCTTCAAACTAAAGTGGACTTTTGCTAAGAGCGTGTTTAGTTAATAATTTAAAGATAAAAGTTTCTTTTGATTTGCTGTTAATTTTAGATGATTATCCGCAATCATGCCAGTAGTTCAACATAGCTATTTAAAACTGCGGATAATCAGAAAATTTTATTTTTTTTTGAGTCCTCCAATCGCAAAATCTCGAATAGTTGATCCTATTTTTCATTTGCACACGATTTGCACAAAAATCCCCCTCCCGTACGCCGCGGAGGGCTTAGCGAGAGTAAAAAAAAGAAAAAAGGAATCCACCGCGGCGGACTGGCGGATGGTTTTTTAGTTTCTAGGTCACTACAATTGTATAGGTGGATAATAGAGAAATGAAAGAATTCTCGTTGATGATTCTAAATCTGTTAATTTAGAGAAAACATCAGGCAGGTGATTTTCAGCCCTATACAAGATGGCTGCAATTTGAAAAAGAACAACCAATTGCCCCTCTAAGCAAAGACGACAACTAAACTAACTCAAATGAAAAAAGGATCTTCAAGAAAGGACTTTCTAGTAAAAGCTGTCCTTTTGACAACTGGAATCGCGCTATCTCCAAAACTAATCTATTCTCAGGATCAAGATAAGCCAAAACCAATCGACTCGAAGATTGTAAATGAATTTGTAAAAATCGCTCATTCGGACTTTGATCAAGTCAAAGAAATGCTCAAGCAATATCCTTCACTACTAAATTCATCTTGGGACTGGGGTGGGGGTGATTTTGAAACTGCATTGGGAGCTGCTGGACATATGGGACGGAAGGATATCGCTAATTTTCTGCTGTCAAACGGTGCACGAGCGGATATTTTTGTGCTTACGATGCTTGGAAAAACTGAACTAGTTAAAGGCATGCTACGAGATTACCCATCCCTTTTAAACGCTAAAGGGCCACATGGATTTACCTTATTACACCATGCACTGAAAGGTGGAAAAGAATCGGAAGAACTGGTAGATCATTTCCAATCGCTCGGGTTGAAAGAGACGTTAATCAAGTCTATCTGATCAATAAATGAATTTCTAATTTGTCAAAATTGAGTTTCCCTTCAATTTTCTATTGGTTTTCAACTCAATTCGCTCACTACATCTTCATCTTTTGAATAAAGTGGGGGTGAAAACAAACTAGAGGTCAATTTGACCTCTAGTTTGTTTAAAACCACCCCTAATTCCCGAGAAGAGATATTTTTTGACCCTTAACTTTTTAGTTTACTCAAAAAATCATCAATTTTAATTGATAGATTAAATGACAAAACGAATTAAAAAGAGGAATTATTCTGAGCATAATTAATCATGAAATCCCTTCTTCCAAACTTTAAAAGAACCTGCTTGATCGTAGGGTATACTTTCATGTTGTTGCCCATAAGTCTTTTTACGAAAGGATTAATGGCTAGTATGGCTGAATTCAAAGTGCCTGAAATCATTTTGGAATCCGCACATTATTACGATGCCATGCTTTGGGTGTATGTTCACATGATGGTATTAGGCTTGCTTATAGTGACAATTGGCTATTCAGTTAATGATTTCAACAAACAGAAATGGATAGCAGCACTACTTTTTGTAGTGACTGCATTCTATGTTTATTTGGATTTTCGTAGCGCTGACTGGGTTTTAGGGAATGCGCTGTACAAAGGGGAATCTTCATTGATTCCAGGGATCATTGGACTCGTAGTTAATCTGCTTTTCTTTCAATTGGCGATACGACTTTTTGCAAGTAGTCCATCAAAAAATGAAGGTGGGGATAGTTAAAGCAATCGGAATTTTAAATTTTATTGATCATTTAAACTAAGATGGCCTCTAATTTTCAATTAGAAATTATAGAAAAACAACAAGCATACCATGCTGAAAAGTATGCAACTGATGTTTGTCAACAAGTAATTTCAGCAACGATTGATTTGTATAAAAATATAGGTTTCCAAAAGCCTTGGGTTGGGTACTTGAATGTAGATTCTGATGTAATCGTAGGAGCGGCAGGTTTTAATGGTGGGCCTGAAAATAATAAGGTAGAGATTTCTTATTTCACCTTTCAAGAATATGAAGGTAAAGGATATGCGACATTTGCCTGTAAAGAGTTAATCAAAATAGCAAAATTTCAAAATCCAGGGATAGTTATTAATGCTAAAACTGCACCAGAAGAAAATGCTTCAACAAGAATTTTAAGTAAACATGGATTTGTTTACCAGAAAGTTGTTCAAGACCACGAAATTGGAGATGCTTGGCTTTGGGAATTAGTTTAGTACTAAAATACATTCTTTCATTTTTAGCATTGTTTAATTTCCAATACTCACTTGCGCAATAATGCAGAAGAATATCTTAATTCAAGCGAGAGACGGTTATGCACTTTCGGCAACGATCAGAAGACCAGTAACTGAAATCAAGGGCGTCATTCAAATCAATTGTGGCACCGGAATTCCTCAAAATCTATACAGTAATTTAGCTAGCTACCTTGCGGACTGTGGTTATGTAACCGTTACCTATGACTATCGTGGCATAGGGAATTCCAAATCGGATAGCTTGAAGGGATTTCAAGCAAATCTGGAAGATTGGGGTATTCTAGATATGACAAGCATATTCGATTGGATTAACAATGAATTCCCCTCCGAACGAAAAATTATTATTGGCCATAGTATGGGAGGGCAGCTTGTGGGGCTAATGGACAACTATGACAAAATAGATCGACTTATTTTAATTGCCTCTTCCACAGGATATTGGAAAGATATGAGCAGCCCTTTTAAATGGATTATGCCACCCTTGTGGTTCTTATTGATTCCGATAATCGTAGCTATTTATGGCTATGCAAACGCAAAAAAAATTGGGCAAGGAGAAAATTTACCCAAGGGGGTTGCTTTGCAGTGGCGTAACTGGTGTATTAATCCGAACTACTTTGAGGACCATTTTAAAAATTCAAACACAAAATTATTTTATGATAAGTTCTTGATTCCTATCAAGTCTATTCAAATTGATGATGATCCCATTGCAAATAAAATCACATCAAATAAGTTAGTAAGCTATTTTAAAAATGCCACAATCGAAGTAGAAAGAATAACTCCTCAAAAAATAGGAGTAAAAAAAATTGGGCATGCTGGTTTCTTTTCAAGAAAATTCAAGGACACACTTTGGACCAATTTAATTGAAGATATTGAAAATAGAAACCTGGCTTAATTCACTAGTGGTGGTTTAATTGGGCAAGTTTTGACTTCAATAATTCAAAGTGATGTGATGTATGGAAGGAAGTGAAGTTAGCGAGTTCTCTTAAGGTTATTTTTCCTAGGATTGGGTGAGGTAATCTATAGCTATCCAACTCAAATGGAGTATGGTTATTCAATTTATTGATAAATGATTGATTCAATGACTCATACTTTTGAATCAAATTGTCTTTTTCAGTATACGAAACTGGTTTTGGGATATAAATCGTTGGAGCTTTTGCACCGCCTTCTAATGCGTTTTTGTACATCTGCTGAAGATGTTCAAAAGAGCGGCTATCATTTTTATTGATGCCAAACAGTACACGTAAAATTGGTTTTGGTAATGAAAAGCCGATATTGACTATTTGCAGAACTTTAATTAAGTGCATTAAATCTTGACCTGCAGACCATTTATTATTTATGTTAACTTCAAATTCATCTTTACTTAGATCTATCACCAATTCAATAAATTGAATTACATTTTCATCAAGCGATTTTACAAACGTTGTTTTTTCCATGTTTCGCTTTATTTTTTTTGAATTGAAGTGGTGGTTCAGATTTACCGAAATTAAAAAAAATTCATTTAGGAATGAAAGCTAACCCTCAAATTGGGAATGACCTGTAAGTGATTGTTTCCTGATTTTCACCTGCTCAATCAGCGCATTAAACATTCATTTTTTATCCAAAAGGGGAGTTGCACTATTAAAAAGGTGATACTTTTGCAGTGTCACCTTTTTTTATGTTTTATGAGTAAGCTAATTCAATTCCTAAAAAAGTACAGAAATGAAGTTATTGTGGGCATTCTTGTTTTTCTATTCTTCATTTTTAAAGATGTGATCCTCTCCTTATTTTAAAAATTGCAGGAAGTTCAACCCTACAATTTTTGGGTAATCTCTCCATTAAAAATCCATGAAAAGGAAATATAAGGCGCTATTTCTAAGCCCCATGATACCCTCAACGAATCTTTCGGAGACGGTAAATTTTTTTAAAGACACCTTGGATTTTTCAACTGTAATGGAAAACGAAGGCTATGCAGTTTGTCAGAAAGACAAGCTTACCCTTCATATTTTGCGGGCAGGGGAAGCTATTGGAGAAATGGAATTGTACTTGGAAGTTGATGATGTAGACACTTTGTGGGCTGCAATCAAAGACAAGTTGACGGGTTTAAAATTTAAAGCCCCTTTTAATCAAGACTATGGGATGCGGGAAATACACATTTGTATTCCGCATACAAATGCACTTTTGTTCATTGGACAAAAATTAAGCTAATTCTTAGGCCTTAATTCATTACAAAACCGCTTCGAAATTATCCGCCGCGTCGGACGGGACAGGCTCTTACAAGTGGGTATACCTGTCCTGCAGAATTGCGGGAGGGGGATTATTTTTTTACAGACCACAATTTCTTTGCGTCTTAGCGTCCTGCCCGCCGCGGTGGGTCTTTGCGAGAAGAAAAAATGTGCCTAAAGTTGGTTTTAGTCGACCCGGCCTCAACTTTTTAATTGAAAACTTCCTATTGACTATCTAAAAGCTAATACCCATCTTTAACTTCCAACGTATAAGTGGTTCGAAAAAACGGGGTTCTTAAAAATTCTATAATCGCATTCTAAAATGACAAGCACCAATTTTTCAGGCCGTACAATAATCGTTCTTTTCCTTTTACAATTTCTAGTTAGTGGCACTTTCGCTCAATCTAAGCTTCAAAGCCCTATTTGGAATGTAGAAAATACAAGACGCGATGCTAGCCCAGTAAAGATTCATGTAAATGAAGGCACTTGGATGAACCTCGATATTAGTCCTGATGGATCTCGTATCGTATTTGATCTACTCGGGGATATCTATTCGATTCCTGCCAGTGGTGGCATTGGCACTCCCTTGACCTCAGACTTGGCTTGGCAGATGCAGCCATCTTTCAGCCCTGATGGCAATTACATTGTGTATACTTCAGATGAAGGCGGCGGGGAAAATATTTGGATTATGGATTTGAATGGGGGGAACAAGCGTGCTGTTTCTTCAGAGACTTTTCGGATGGTCAATTCCCCTGCTTGGAGTCCGGACGGTAAGTCCATAGCCGTGAGAAAACATTTCACAGGAACCAGATCTTTAGGAGCCGGAGAAATATGGGCTTATCCATCATCTGGAGGAGATGGAATAAAGTTAACATCTCGACCGAATGAGCAAAAGGATATGGGCGAGCCTGCTTTTTCTCCAGATGGTCGCTACATGTATTACTCTCAAGATGTGACTCCCGGAGCTATTTTCGAATACTCAAAGGACAGCGAAAAAGGAATTTATGCCATTAAGCGCTTGAATCTTCAATCTGGAGAAATTGAAGTAGTATTAAGTGGTCGAGGTGGAGCCATCCGCCCTACGCTATCTCATGATGGATCCAAACTAGCTTACATCTCCAGAGTTGATTTTCAGAGTACCCTCTTTGTTTATGATTTAAAGACAGGAAAGAAAACTGCGGTTTATCACAAACTCGACAGAGACAAGCAAGAAGCATGGGCCATTGATGGCGTTTATCCTGCTATGTCTTGGACACCAGATGATACCGGTATCCTGTTTTGGGCCAATGGTCAAATCAATAGGATTCAGGTCGAATCAAAAATTGCCACCACTATTCCTTTTGAAGTGAGTAGGGAAAAAATCCAAAATAAGACACTTCGGTTTACAAAAAACATCGATGAAGAGAATTTTGAAGTAAAAATGCTTCATCATGTGGAGGTGTCTCCCGATGGAAAAATGGTGGTTTATGAGGCACTAGGCTACCTGTATTTGAAGGATCTCCCCAATGGGAAACCTAGAAGACTTACACAACAAACTAGGCATTTTGAATATGCGCCAAGTTTTTCAAGTGATGGGAAAAAGATTGTTTACAGTACCTGGAATGATCAAGAACAAGGCAGGATCCAAGTGATCAATTTGAGTACTAGTGAAATTAAAAATCTCTTGAATTTGCCGGGAAAATAT
The DNA here is from genome assembly GCA_945872775.1 of Spirosoma fluviale. Lineage (GTDB taxonomy): Bacteria > Bacteroidota > Bacteroidia > Cytophagales > Cyclobacteriaceae > Algoriphagus. The sequence continues at coordinate 6,407 of CAMCBC010000077.1, forward strand.
ACCGAACCTGCTTTCTCTCCAGATGGAAAGACCGTGGTCTACCGCAAGTTTAGAGATGAGACCTTGTTGAACCCTGAATACAATTTGGCAACGGGGATTTACCAAGTTTCTGCTGAAGGTGGTATTCCAAAATTAATTACCACAAAGGGGCGTTTGCCTCATTTTGCAGATCGAAATGATCGTATTTACCTCCACTTGGATGGTGAAATGCCTAGTTTAGCCCGGGTGGATTTGGAGGGAAAGGAATTCAAGACACTGGTTACCATCAAGTATGCAACTGAGTTTAAAATGGCTCCTAATGGCCAAGAACTTGCTTTTGTGGAGCATTATCGAGTCAAAAGTCTTCCATTTATAGAATCAGATAAGCCGATAGTAATCACACATGCAGATTCTTTACCTCAGGTAAAAACTTGGTCAATTTTAGCGGGAACAAACATTAGTTTTAGTCAGCGAAGCAACCAAATCCACTGGAATCTGGGGCCAAATCTTTACAGTAATTCAACCCAAAACCAGGAAAAAATCAAGGAAACATCTATCAGCTTTTCGCAGCCGATAACTAAGCCAACTGGAGTTCTGGCATTGGTAGGCGGACGAGTGGTGACCATGGAAGCTGATGGAGTAATTGAAGATGGTGTGGTCCTAGTTGAAGGCAATCACATCTTAGCAGTTGGAAAAAAGGGAGAGGTGATCATTCCAACAAATGCAACCCTAATCGATCTAAAGGGAAAAACACTTATTCCAGGAATCATAGATACCCACGCCCATCAGCCCAATGGAACCAACGGAATTATTCCTCAACAAAACTGGAGTGCTTATGGCACGCTAGCCTTTGGAGTTACCACAATTTTTAACCCAAATACTTTTACTGAAGAGGTTTTTGGGGCGGCAGAAATGCAAAAAGCTGGAAACATGCTATCTCCGCGGATTTTTTCGACGGGAATGTCCTTGTATGGTGCTTATGAACCAGGGCATACAGCCCTTGTTAATGGAATAGAGGATGCACGCTTTCATATGGATAGATTAAAGCGCGTTGGTGCATTTGCGATTAAGATGCACCATCATCCCAGAAGAGAGCAGTACCAGCAAATTATTGAAGCAGCAGCAGAGTATGAAATGATGGTTCTTTCAGAAGGCGGGGCATTGCTTCAGCAAGATCTAGGGAAAATTGCTGATGGAGCCTCCTCCATAGAACATTCAATAGCCTTGGAAAAGCTTTATGAGGATGTGTACCAGTTTTGGGGCCATACACAAGCTGCTTCCATTCCCACGTTAGTGGTTTCATTTGGTGGAATTTCTGGGGAAAATTATTGGTATGAAAAAACAGAGGTTTGGAAACATCCGAAGTTAAGCAAGTTTGTACCACAGGATATTCTTGCCCCTCGATCGATGCGAAGAACGATGGCGCCAGAGCATCATTACAACCATTTCAATGTGGTCAAAACAGTGAAAGAAATGAAGGACCGGGATATCCTAGTGGCAATTGGAGGTCATGGTCAGCGGGAAGGTCTTGCTGCGCATTGGGAAATGTGGATGATGCAACAAGGTGGAATGACCCCAATGGAAGCGTTGCGTGCCGCCACCATTGTGCCTGCAAGACACCTTGGACTAGACAAGAACATAGGCTCTATCAAAGTCGGGAAGCTAGCCGATTTAGCCGTGATCGATGGCGATGTATTGAATGATATTCGAGATTCTGACAAAGTCGTTTATGTGATTCTCAATGGACGGATATACGATGCAGAAACCATGAATTATATAGGAGGGGGTTCCGAGAAAAAGAGAGCTAGTTTCTATTTTGAATCAACAGACTATAAAGAGAATCGTTGACAGTTGACTGTCCACAGCTCACTTAATTGAACCTCAAACCTTTTTTTTCCTGGTTAGTGGTGAAAAAGCGGATAATCAGAATAGATAAGTAAAAGAGTAATTGAAGCAGCATCCGGGATAGCTCTTCAGGTTTGTTGACATTCAAGTTAAGTTCTGATTTATTGAATCTTAATTCATCTCTATTCCATATCTTTCTTTTGAAATAGTTTAAAACACCGGCGAATGAAACATTTTGTGACAGCAACAATTTTAATGGTACTGCTAATTGCTTCTTTTAGCATGGAATCCTGTACCAAAAAATCTGACGAGGCAATTGATGGTGGCCCTATTGCAAAAGATACCTGGGCAATTATTCAGGACGATATTCTATCCCTGTCTTGTGCAACAAGTGGGTGTCATGGATCAACCAGCGATGCTACCTTCGCGCAGCATAACCTACTGTTAAACTCAACTAACGCATATGAAAATTTAGTTAATGTCGTTTCAAAAAATGAGGCAGCAAAAACAGCCGGCCTACTAAGGGTAAAGCCGGGTCATTACATGATGAGTTTGTTATTTCAGAAAATTGATTGTCAGACACCGTCTAAATATGGTGCAACGATGCCATTGGGGGGGACAAATCTGACATCGGGACAAATAGAATTTATCAAACAATGGATAATCAAAGGTGCACCTAAAAAAGGAAGTGTTGTTGATGAAAACATACTGACCAGTAATTCAGTATGCAGTCAGGCTTTTGTACCGATGACGGCACCTGCCGCTACAGAGGGATTTCAATTAGCAATCAATACGTTCACAGTAAGTCCCAAAACAGAACGTGAGGTGTTTGTAAACAGAATTTCCCCGAATACTTCCACGGTATATGTAAATAAAATAACGATGCAAGGCCGGCCAAATAGTCACCATTTTGTTTTATATGGGTTCCAAAATAATACGTTGTTACCTCCCGCAAACCAATTGAGGGATTTGTATAATGCAAATGGATCCCTCAACCTAACCACATTTGGACAAATGCAGAACCATATATTTTTAGGTGGAGGAACAGATGTAAACACAACCTATACATTTCCTCCAGGTGTTGCTCTGAAAATCCCCCCGGCTACAGCGCTGGACTTGAATGCACATTATTTTAATCAACAGAATACCAATTTATTAGGCGAGAACTATATCAATTTGTATACCGTTTCTCAGGCAAACGTTTTAAAAGAGGCGCAGTCTATAAACTTTGCCAACTATAATTTTTCTATTCCTGCTAATTCACGCAAAACGATTACAACCAATTTTACATTTGACAAAGAAGTAACCATAATTACACTTACCTCGCATTTTCATAAGCTGGGTGAAAAATTTCAAATTAAAATTCTGGGTGGCCCAAGAAATGGAGAGGTTGTTTATGAAAATACGGATTGGCAGCACCCCTTAGTAATCAACCTTGATAAACCCATTCAGCTGAAAGCAGGTGAAGGATTGACCAGTGTGGTGACTTATAATAACACCACCAATAAAACGGTGAATTTCGGATTAACTAGCGAGGATGAGATGAATATTATTTTTGGGTATTACTATTAAATGTGTTCAAGGAATCTAGATGAAAATTCACATGATGAAAAAAGTACTTTTTGCATTTTTTATACTAGTTGCAATCTCCTGTACAAAAATGGAAGCTCCCATTACCCCAACAGGATCAGAGCAGGAATTTATGGGGTATAAAGTAGATAAAAATGCTTTAGCCGTATCAAGACAAAAAGATTTTGGAAAATCATATTGGGAAAATTTACCCGTTCCAGCAGACCTTTTTGTAGGAGCATTTCAAAAAGGGGTTAAGGTACTCACAGGACCCTTCGGGAATGGAAAATATGAGTATTCTAGTACATTGTTTGCAATAACCTTAGGTGATTTTAATAACGATGGGTGGGTAGATATTTTTAATGCAGGTGGTGCTTGTAGGGGTAAGGCGGCTTACCTATCATTTTTAATTTGGAACCCAACAACTAAAAAATTTGAAGAAAAAAACCTAATTAATGATAACACGAATTATATCGGTGGCCCAACTGGTGCAATCCCACTTTATTTAAATTCGGATAATTATGTAGATGTTGTAATTATCGGTCATGAAGATGAATGTGAGGGTGGATATTTTCCAGAAAGGAGTAAAATTTTACTTAGTGATGGTAATGGAAAATATAAACTAACTGAACTAATTCTGGAGCCCGCCTTTTTACATAATATGTTTGGCTATGAAACTGGAAATGTTGGTAAGGTGAACAATGACAATTTCCCAGATTTAATTCTAGCTGCAAATACCCATACTTATATTTTTTGGGGAACTCCAAATTTTCCATATTTCACCAATCAAAATTTTGCACATTTCGCATCGGATACCACAAACTTTGAATCTAATAATGGCTTTGGGGAAGTTGTTCCAGAAGGCTCAGGTAATGTATACCGGGCATGGGCTTCTGACATCAATAAAGACGGTAAAAATGACTTGCTACTAGGAACAGGTGAAACCACTTTAACGCCAAATCGGTATTTGACAAATCTAGGATCAGGAAAATTTAATCAATCTTCAATTATTAATTTGCCTGTCCGAAATATAAAAAATGCCGAAAGAATTGATTTCATCACTGATGATTTTAATGGAGATGGCCTTAATGATTTATTAGGTTTAGACTGCATTTATTCAGACAATGGGGCTCAATCCTGGGAGCTTATACCCTATATTCAGCAACAAAATGGCAGCTTTCTAATTGATAAGAATTTAATCCAATACACAATTAATTTAAATAGCAGACCTAATTATAAATGGAAATTGGTATACGCAGATTACAACAAAGACGGGATGAAAGATATTGGCACAATCGATTCAGGATTTATGCCGACGCTTGATCCGGATAATGATATGAAAAAGAAAACAGTTTTTATTAGATCAGGAAATAAGTTTATCGAAGC
>CAMCBC010000078.1 GCA_945872775.1 Spirosoma fluviale
CTGGAGCGAGAGGGGCCTTTGGATATTTGCATTTTGGGAATAGGAGTCAATGGCCACATTGCGCTCAATGAACCAGGGGATGCTCATCAACTTCCGTATCATGTATGTGAATTGGCTCCATCTACCTTAGCCAATGGGATGCTGAAGACCTTGAAGCAACCGCCAAGTTTTGGAATGACGATCGGGCTTCGGGGAATCATAAAATCCAAACTCATCCTCTTATTTATTGCGGGTTCTGGTAAAAAAGAAGCTTTTGAGCGCTTGCAGGATCCCATCGTATCGGGTCAGTTTCCAGCATCCTTGCTGTGGCTACACCCCAACGTGCAGGTTCTAGTAGACCAGCGTGCCGTTTGACGCCATCCAAACCATATTTATTTGTTTGACAGCGAAGCAGATACTTGCTCTTTATTAAAAAAATAAAGTTGATTTATTGCGGATAAGTTCCCTTTTTCTACCTTTGCACCACTTCAAAAGCGAAGGGAAACGGAGTGGTAGTTCAGCTGGTTAGAATGCCTGCCTGTCACGCAGGAGGTCGCGGGTTCGAGTCCCGTCCATTCCGCATCGATTATAACTTACTTATTTTGAGTTTGTTACTTGTATTTATGTCGACAATTAATCTTTGATTTCTTGTCTTTTCTAGCCTTGGAGTGGTAGTTCAGCTGGTTAGAATGCCTGCCTGTCACGCAGGAGGTCGCGGGTTCGAGTCCCGTCCATTCCGCATAAAGTCCCTAAGAAATTAGGGACTTTTTTGTTTTCGGGTAGTTTGAGCCGGTTGTAGGCAAAACTGAGGGATTCCTTGCTTAAATTTTTTCTTTTGCACTTTCAGTACTGGATTTTAAGTCTTGTGTGATCCTACCTTTTCACGTAATATTTCCATCGGAGATTAAGACTAATCCTTATATTTGTTATTCAAAAATTTACGGAAATGGTCTTAGAATTTGAAAAACCCATTGCTGATTTAGAGCAAAAATTGCAGGAGATGAAGGAGTTGGCAAAGGGAAGAAACATCGACCTAAGCAAGGACATTCAATCTTTAGAGGGTAAAATTTTGGATTTGAAGAAGGAAACCTTCGATAACCTTACACGCTGGCAGCGAGTACAGCTCTCCAGACATGCAGACAGGCCTTATGCCTTGGATTACATCTACGAGATCACCAACGACTTTATTGAACTGCACGGAGACCGCACGGTAAAAGACGACAAGGCCATGATTGGTGGCTTGGGTGATATTGATGGCCGAACAGTCCTTTTCATAGGACAGCAAAAAGGTCGAAACACCAAGCAGCGTCAAGAACGTAATTTTGGAATGGCCAATCCGGAGGGCTATCGTAAAGCCCTACGATTGATGAAGATGGCCGAAAAATTCAACAAGCCCATCGTAACACTTATCGATACTCCAGGTGCATTTCCTGGTTTGGAAGCAGAAGAAAGAGGCCAAGGAGAAGCCATCGCCCGCAATATCAAAGAAATGTTTATGCTCAAAGTACCCGTGATTTGCATCATCATTGGGGAAGGAGCTTCCGGGGGTGCTTTAGGCATTGCCATTGGGGATAAAGTCTACATGTTGGAAAACACCTGGTATTCTGTGATTTCTCCTGAATCTTGTTCCTCCATTTTGTGGAGATCTTGGGATTACAAGGAGCAAGCCGCTGAAGCACTCAAGTTGACCGCTACGGATATGAAATCCAATGGGCTAATAGACGACATCATTCCAGAGCCACTTGGAGGTGCACACAAAGACATCAAAGGAATGGCAAAAACCCTCAAGGAGGTGATCAGCAAGGCATTAGCTGAATTGGATAAAATTGAGGCAGAAGAACGCATCTCTCAGCGAATAGACAAGTTCTGCGCGATGGGTGTAGTCGTGGAATAAGTCATTTCGATTTTTCCAATTCCAACTTTGGAATCCCCCTTGCATTCAAACTAGTTGACAAGATTTTAACTTGTGCTTAATCACCAGATATGGAGCTTTTCACGGTAGATACAGGCTTTTTTAAATTGGATGGCGGGGCCATGTTTGGTGTAGTACCCAAATCCATCTGGTCACGAACCAATCCCTCGGATGAAAACAACCTCTGTCCTTGGGCCATGCGCTGCTTACTAGTTTCGGATGGCAATCGATTGGTCATAATCGACAACGGCATAGGAGACAAGCAAGATGCCCGCTTCTTTTCGCATTACTACTTGCATGGTGATGCGAGCCTAGCCAAAAGTTTGCAGCAGCTGGGCGTACATCCTACAGACATCACGGATGTTTTTTTGACGCACCTGCATTTTGATCATTGTGGGGGCAGTGTGAAGTACGGTTCCCATGGCCAATACGAACTTACTTTTCCTCGAGCGACCTATTGGACCAATGAGGCTCATTGGAACTGGGCAACGGTTCCAAATCCAAGAGAAAAGGCATCTTTTCTGGAAGAAAATATCCTTCCCTTGCAAGAGCATGGGGTGCTCAAATACCTCGATCTAGCCACTAAATCCTTATTTCCTGGGTTTGACTTTCTTACCATGGATGGGCATACGGATAAGCAAATGCTTCCCAAAATTCAGTACAAAGGGCGTACGTTGGTGTTTATGGCCGATTTACTCCCTTCGGTAGGGCATATTCCTTTGCCCTATGTGATGGGCTATGATACCCGACCCTTACTTACCCTGCAGGAGAAGCAGTTATTTCTAGAGGAGGCTGCGCAAAACAACTACGTGCTTTTTCTAGAGCACGATTCGGTGAATGAATGTTGCACCGTGAAAATGACCGAAAAGGGCGTACGTGTTGATCAAACTTTCAGACTCGATGAACTCTAAACCAAGCATTGGAATTGCCTTCTCCGGTGGAGGAGTCAGAGGCATCTCGCATTTGGGAGTCCTTAAAGCCCTTCAGGAAGTAGGTGTTTTTCCAGATAAGGTCAGTGGTAGTTCAGCTGGAGCCATCGTAGGGGCCATGTATTGCCAAGGATATAGCCCGGATGAGGTGTTGAAGATTATCATTGAAACCAACTATTTCAAGTTGATCCGACCTGCCATCTCTTGGAAGGGCTTGTTTAACATGGATAGTTTGGCCCAGCTATTGAAAACCTACCTTCCGCACAATGATTTTGCGGCTCTGAAAACACCGCTGCATGTAGCTGCAACAGATATCGGAAAAGGTGAGGTGGTGTATTTTAATTCCGGTAAGTTGATCGAACCCATATTGGCTTCATCCTGTATTCCAGGGATGTTTGAACCGATTTTTTATGAATCTCGATACCTGGTCGATGGAGGAGTGCTGAATAATTTGCCGGTGGAACCCTTGCAATCCAGTTGTGATGTTCTGATTGGTGTCAACTGCAATCATCTCCCTGAATTGGCAGCGGTTCGAAATGTGAAAAATCTTGTGGAGCGTGCGGTCATGATGAACATGAATTTCAATGCTTACAGCCGGAAGTCGGCTTGTACCTATTTTATAGAAGCCCCTGGATTGGGTCAGTTTGGTGTCTTTGACTTGAAAAAGGCTCCGGAATTCTTTCAAGCAGGTTACAGCCAAGCCATGAAAGTCATTGAAGCCAATCCTAGTTTACTCGAAATTTCCACTCACACCCAACCTCAACCTAGCGATTTATGATGAAGCTACTTTCACGATTTATATTTTGGATGGCTGGATGGCGCCTGAATCCAAATTGGCCTGTTGGTGTTAAAAAGGCGGTTTTAATTGCTATTCCTCACACCTCCAATTGGGATCTTTTGTACGCAAGAGCTGCTTTTTACTTGATGGATATCCCCGTTCGATTTACTATCAAGATAGAATTAATGGTTGGGCCCTTGGGCTGGTTTTTGTCTGGATTGGGAGCGATTCCCATTGACCGGAAGCGGATTCCTGGTGGAAAGAAGCAAACCTACACGGAAGCGATGGTCCAAATGCTCAATGAGCGAGATGACTTGGTGGTAATGGTTACTCCTGAAGGAACTAGAAGCGCAGTAAATAAGTGGAAATCAGGTTTTTACCATACTGCACTTGGAGCAAATGTACCGATCGTAATTGGGTACTTGGACTACCAAAAGAAAGAAGCAGGCATTGGACCGTGCTTGTACCCTAATGGGGATATGGAAGGTCAAATTGAGGAGATGAAGGCTTTTGGAAGGACTGTGGTTCCCAAGTATCCAGAGAAAGGGATTCGCTAAGAAAGTGATTGAGATTTTTTCCGAAGTGGATTGGTGTTGAATAAAGACCTCAAGAACTAGATTTTATCTGACACCAGACGGAAACCCACATTGGAAGTTCCGGAGTCAACAGCCTGTCCTTGACGTGCTGCAGGTCGGTAATTCACACAGTAATTGGAAGCACATAAAAACGAGCCACCTTTGATCACTCGTTCCACGGCGTAGGGATTGCTTGGGTTGTAGCAGGGGTTCATGCCCTCATCCAACTTGGCCACTTTACCGGCAGTTCGTGCATGCTTCAATGCATCAAACCAGTCTGAAGTAAGTTCCCACACATTTCCAATCATGTCGTATGCCCCATAGCCGTTTGGTGGGAAGGATTGTACGGGTGCAGTGGATACAAAGCCATCCATCCCCTGATCTTGGTAGGGAAACTTGCCTTGAAAAGTATTCGCGAGATAAGAACCTCCCGGGTTAAATTCATCTCCCCAAGCAAATTTTTGACCTTTTAATCCCCCACGAGCAGCAAACTCCCATTCGGCTTCGGTCGGCAATCGCTTGCCTACCCAGTTGGCATAGGCTAGCGCATCCTCATAAGCTACATGCACTACGGGGTGATTTTCTCGACCTTCAAGGTTACTTTCTGGACCCTCTGGATGCATCCAATTGGCCCCTTGTACCCAAATCCACCAGGCAGAGTGGTCATGTAGTGATACAGGCTGGGATGGAGCCACAAAGACCATGGATCCTGGAGCTAGATCTTCATCGGACAATTTGGGTGTATTCGGTGGGAGTTGCTTTTTTAGTTCTTCCCAATCTATAGGCCTTTCTGCTACTGTTAGGTATCCTGTAGCAGTCACGAATTTTTGGAATTGTGCATTGGTAACCTCCGTGGGTTCCATCCAAAATCCGGCGACGGGTACCTTCACAGCAGGCCTTTCAGCAGCATAGACTCCAGGGTCATCAGATCCCATGGTAAGCTCACCACCAGGAACCCATACCATGCCATTTTTGTTGATTGGAGGAGAAAATGTCAGCTCTTGGACTGTATTTTCTGTCGCCTTGGAAGCGCAGGAAACGATTCCGATACACCCGATGAATCCTATAAATTGGCGCAAACTAATCATAGCGTTAAGTTACACGGATTGAAACTCAAGCCAAAATTATAGTTCAGTTTTTTGGGCTTAGGTCCATCGCTTCAAGCTTGAGGTACACCTTTTTGCGAAGTTTATTGAATACCTGTGTTCGCTCTTTTTCACCTGATCCACTCATCAAACTTGATTTATTGATTACATTTTCCATGTTTCGAAATACCACCTCATTGAATTCGGGATCCTTGGAACCCACAAAATAGAGGACACTATGGTTGAGGTAGGTGATTTTACATTCTCCCAGTTCTACGAGTAAGGTATTGTCCCCAGATACGATGTCGTTGAGGTAAAGTCGGTATTCTCCATGTTCGGAAGAAGGGCTTTGGCCCATCAGTGATTTTTGGCCATGGGTAGCCATTTTTTCGAGGTGTCCAATCACATCCAAAACACTTAAATAAATCATTTTGGTAGTTTCTCGATTCTCAATCCAACCCATTTCATGGTAGGTTTCAATCTGTCGTAAGGTGGTGTTTAGGGCATCCTTATTCCAAATTTCCGTACTCGGTATCTTGGCATAAGCTCGAATGATCCGTTGGGATAATTCTTCGTAATTGAATAGCTGCTTCTGGTTGAGGCAGAATTTCTCGAGTTGAGCCTGTCCAGTTGGTAAAATGGATTTCCTCCAGAAAAAGAATTTAAAGCGAGCCAGCACGGGATGGAAGAAATGGTGAAAAGGGGGGAGATCCTTGATAAGATGATACAGGTGACTCCTGGGGTAGCTATTGATGTAGTACAATTGCTTGTGTACATCCTCCAACCATTGCTTTAAGGCATCCTTTTGGGAGGGATTGGTGCCTGACTGAAATAAGATGGCTCTACTGTTCAAACAGAAAAATTCGTCCACAGAAATGTTGAACCCTCGACAGAGTAGACTTATTTCTTCGAAGTTCAGGAGTTTTTCCCCTCGAATCCTTCGGTAGGCGCTATCCAAACTTACATTGAGGGTGATGGCCACCTCAGCAGCTAAGGAAGAGAAAGGGGAAACGGTAGGTTTTAACCTACTGAAAAATTGCGCTTGTGTGTTCATAAAAATAAAAAGCGATTAAAAAGCAATGAAAAAAAATAAAATCTGTTTAAATAAATCAAAAAAATTAAATAAACAGTCAATTATTCAAAAAAATATAAAAATAGTATGGAATAATTAGGTTAATTGAATAGTTTTTCCTGAAAAAATGACCTAATTCTTCACTTCCAGTCTGGAAATTCCAGCTTGGAGCTTGTATTTGACACCTGAAAAATCGAAATCTGTGATTAACGGGAGAGTGGAGTTGGGATCACCGGTAAACTTTCAGTTCCATGTTCTGAAACAGACTGGACGGCAAAGAAGTAGTTGTCCTTGCTGTAGGGGAGCTTAAGCTGGGTGGCTTCGGTGTAAAACTTTTTCTCCCACATGGACGAAGAGGTCTCCCGCATGAGGACATAGTATCCTTTTGGGTTGCCATGGATAGGGGCTTTCCAACTCAAAGTCGATGAGTTGGTCAAGCCGCGCACATCGATCTTTACTTCCTGGGGCATTCCTGCAGATTGACCGAGAGAAGCGGCTGCAGCAAGATTGACAGCAGCCACTTTCCGGAGGTATTCAAAATCCATGAACTCAGGTAGATCGCCGTACTGAATTCCATTTTCTACGCGTACGTTTTCGTGTTGGTACAGGAAGTTCTCATTCATCTCGGACATACGCACTGCCGTAAACCCATTTCTCATAAAGGGAGTTTGGTCACCTCCACGGAGAAATCGATCGTTTCTATAAATCAATTTTACTTCCATCTGGTCTACATAACGCTCTCCAAGTTCCTTGATGTAGCGAGCCAATTGCCGAGAGGGGCTATCGTTATCCGAATTGATGGATCTACGTAGCGCGGCGCCGCGCTCATCTTCTGCCAAGGGGATGGTTTCGGAGAATACCCGCATGACGGTATTGTTGCTGATGTTGGTTTCGGAGGAGCTGCTATTGCCAACGATGTCATTGTTGAGCACAGCCTCGATTTTCCAAGATTCCGCTTTTGCTTTGTCTGCGAGATAGGTTGCCCCTTTGAGCCCTTGTTCCTCTCCAGTAAAGGCCACAAAGAGGAGGGTGGCTGGAAACTCAGTGCTAGCAAGGATTCGAGCGAGCTCTAGAACCAAGGCTACCCCGCTGCCATCGTCATTGGCACCTGGAGCTGCACCAGCAGCATCCATGACATCCTTATTTCTAGAATCTAAGTGTCCTGAAACCACGATAATCCGGGGATCATTGGGGTTCGTACCCGGTAGGCGAGCGATCACATTCCCCACTTTCGCATCTGCCACGATCCTTCTTCCGTCACCCGGTACCACAAATTCTTCAATGTTTGCGGTCATTCTTCCTTTTGATTTGGTGGCGAACTCTGTGAATTTAGCCTTCACGTAGTTTTGAGCGGCAATCATTCCGTTTTTAGCATCGGTATTGAGGGTATGTCTGCTGTGGAAAGAAGCCAATTTCTCGGTATATTTTTTCAGACTATCCGCATTGACCTGCTGTACGAGCTGTTGAATTTCCGGATTGCGGATGACGACCTGCTGCCCAAAAGCCTGACTAGCGAAAAGGACAAGGGCGAAAGCGAATAAAATGTGACGCATGTTGGGGTTCCTATCTTAAGTTCAGCTTAAATTTAGTTCAGAATTTAATACCACCTACTGAATTTTACATGAACACATTTTCTCTGCCTAGCAAAGGCGAATATCCTCCATACTACGATACCTATATTTCGAAGCTTGGGGATCATAATTTTTCTACCCTTATCCAATCTCAAACCAATGAATTGAAGGCTTTTTTTGCCTCCAAACCTGAGGGATGGGCGAATGAGCCCTATGCTCCAGGTAAATGGACGCCAAAGGAAGTTCTTGGACATCTTCTCGATACCGAACGCATCATGACTTTTCGAGCGCTGTGCATTGCTCGAGGTGAGAAAAAATTACTCCCTGGCTTTGACCAAGATCCCTATGTGGTTCAGGGGCAGTTTAATGCCGTAGCCTTGGATGATTTGCTTGCCGATTTTGAAATGCAGCGTCAGGCAATTCTGAGTATGGTTCGAACTTTTCCGGAAGCTTCCTTCCAGGAAATTGGCTCTGCCAATGGCAATCCCATGAGCACAAGAGCCTTGCTATGGATTATTCCGGGCCATTTTATGCATCATTTTGAGGTTCTTCAACAAAAATATGTATGAGAAAATTAGCGATAGCAGTTTTAGACTCTTTTACTGACAAGCCATTTTCAGGTAATCCCGCAGCGGTTTGCCTTTTGGATAGCCCCTTATCCAAAGAGCAGATGCAGGCCATCGCCATGGAGATGAACTTGAGTGAAACGGCCTTTGTAGAGAAAACCAAGGAGGAGGGAAGCTTTTCCCTTCGTTGGTTTACGCCCATGCTTGAAATTGATTTGTGTGGTCATGCTACCTTGGCTTCCGCATTTTGGATGTATTCCCAAGGTTGGGCAAAAGAAGGGGATGAAATTAAATTTCAAACCCTGAGTGGCGTTCTCCGCGTGACCAAGCAAGGAGACTTGATCTGCATGAATTTTCCTTTGATTCCTACGCAAGTGGCAACTCACCCTGCCTATGCTGAAGAAATTTTGGGGAACAAAGTCATTCAGGCGGCCAAACTTCGAAAAAATTGGATTTTTGAGTTGGCCGATGAGGAAGCGGTGCGCTCCTTTCAGCCTGATTTTGCGCAGATTGCTGCGAACAGTGAAGAAGGCTTTGTTATTACTGCCCCTGGGAGAGGGGATTACGACATCGTTAGTCGGTTTTTTGGACCCAATGTAGGCATACCAGAGGATCCGGTGACGGGATTTGCCCACTGTGCTTTGGTGGATTATTGGAACCAGAAAACAGGGAAAACAAAGTTTAAGGCCTACCAAGCAAGTGCTCGGGGAGGAACGCTTTACTTGGAAATTCAAGGAGATCGAGTGCTTATCCGAGGCCAAGCAGTTGAAGTCCTAGTTGGCACAATGAGTTGTTAATTGTACCTGCAACCCATTTGAGTTTTTAGTACCCATTCAATAAAGTGAGGAGCTACCGCTTCTGTAATTTTCAATTCGCATGAATCAAATAAAATCGTACTTACTAGTCTAAAAAAAAGTCAAACCCATGAGAAAACTATCCTTAAGCCTTGTGCTACTCTGTATGGTTACCCTATCGGTGGCGCAAACATCGCGTAAAATCGAAGTGGAATCCAAGGTGGAATCTACCGCCGAAGTCATGATCAAAGGCAAGCGTGTACCTTACAAAGCCACTGCAGGTACCCAACCTGTTTGGGATGAGAAAGGCGAGCCAATCGCTTCTTTATTTTACACCTACTACGAGCGTACAGATGTGGTAGACCGTGCCAAAAGACCTTTGGTGGTAAGCTTCAACGGTGGTCCAGGTTCTGCTTCCATCTGGATGCACTTGGCCTACACAGGACCAGTGGTATTGAATATTGATGACGAGGGATACCCTGTGCAGCCATATGGTACCAAGTCCAACCCGCATTCCATTTTGGATGTGGCAGATATCGTGTACATCGATCCTGTAAATACAGGCTATTCCCGAATTGTAAAGGAAGATACGCCTCGCAGTACCTTTTTCGGCATCAATTCAGACATCAAGTATTTGGCTGACTGGGTCAATACTTTTGTGACACGTCAAAATCGTTGGGCTTCCCCCAAGTATTTGATTGGAGAAAGTTACGGTACCACCCGTGTAGCTGGCTTGGTTTCTCAATTGCAAAATTCACACTGGATGTATTTCAATGGGGTGATCTTGGTGTCTCCTACAGACATGGGCATTTTGCGTGATGGACCGGTGAAAATGGCAAACTATTGGCCGTATTATGCAGCTACTGCTTGGTACCACAAAGCATTACCTGCGGAGCTGCAGGCGAAGGATTTGGATGAGATCTTGGCTATCGTCGAACCAATGGCTGTCAATGAAATTCTTCCAGCTATGGCAAAGGGAGGATTACTCAGCGAGTCGGATCGTGATGCGATTGCAACCAAAATGGCCTATTACTCTGGTTTGAGCAAGGAATCTATCCTTCAACACAACTTGATGGTGCCCACTAGCTTTTTTTGGAAAGAGTTGCTTCGATCAAGAGATGGCATGACCGTAGGTCGATTGGATAGCCGTTACAAGGGATTTGACCGAATGGAAGCGGGTGACCGCTACGATTTCGATCCTGCTTTGACAAGTTGGAACCATGCCTTTGCACCAGCCTTTAATTTGTATGCCAAGAACGTATTGAAGTACAACACCGATTTGACTTACAATCTTTTTGGTCCAGTGAATCCATGGGATCGTAGCAACGAGAACACGGCGAATGACTTAGGAACTGCGATGCGCCAAAATCCGTACCTACACCTGATGGTCCAGTCCGGATACTTTGATGGGGGAACAGACTACTTCAATGCAAAGTACAGCACTTGGCACATTGATCCAAATGGCAAGCTTAAAAATAGAATTGATTTTAAGGGATACCGTTCCGGTCACATGATGTACCTGAGAGCCGAGGACCTGGCAACCTCAAATGAGGATATCCGTCAGTTTATCCAAAAATCAGCTGTAGCGCCAGGACAGCCAGCCAAATACAAGTAATATTAAATTGTCGACAACTTAAACACCACGATTTACAGGCTGTCATCCGAGGACCGATTACAATTTGTACGGTTAACAGTCCACGGATGACAGCCGATTCGTGGTGATATCAAGTTTAGAAACCAAATACTAATATGTTTTTTATGTGCTGAACCCTACTGG
>CAMCBC010000079.1 GCA_945872775.1 Spirosoma fluviale
CTTTGACGACCACATCAGCGGCAAATGCCTCCTTGCGGGAATAAACAATTTTTGCACCTGCATCCGAAAACTGTCGGTCGGAGAACTTAGCTCGATCACCTGCATGGGTTTCTACAAGGACCGAAACCCCATTTTCATTCAAAATACGAACTGCTTCCGGGCTTAATACCACTCGCTTTTCTTCGGAGGAAGTTTCTTTAGGCAAACCAATCGTGATAGGTTTACCACCTTTTCTTAGTTGGGCGGGAGACTCTTTTGGGATCAAACCCACGGCAGCTACTCCAGACAAATCAGTGGCCATTTTGATGGTGGTGAAAGGTTAATATTCTTCCTGTTTCAGAAGCTAAGGCAAGCTCAATGTGGAAAAATTGCTCCGGCAAAAAGGGAGTAATCTTTTCAGCCCACTCAAGCCAACAGTAGTTTCCACTATAAAAATACTCTTCTATTCCGATATCCAAGGCCTCCATGGGGTCATCCAAGCGATAAAAGTCAAAATGATAGATGAGTCCCTTTGCTTGAGTTTGGTATTCATTGACGATTCCAAAAGTGGGACTACTTACCGAATCCGCTACCTGAAAGGCTTTTGCAAGGGATTTGATCAAGGTGGTTTTTCCTGCACCCATTTCACCTCTGAAAATCCAAACTTTTTGATCGCCAGCTTCCTGAATCAACAGATTGGCCATTTCATCAATACGGTCTAGGGTGTAGGTGATGGTTTGCAAAATAATTAAGTCTTGGACCGCAAATGTACAATAGGAACAATCATTTCCTCAAGAGAAATCCCACCATGCTGGAAAGTATCCTTGAAGTGATTCACGTAGTAGTTGTAATTATTGGGGTATGCAAAGAAATAATCCTCCACTGCAAAGACATAGGAAGAGGATACATTCAGTCTCGGAAGCTTGGCATCCTCGGGGCGCCTAACCTCAAAAACTTTCCCTGCCTCAAAATTCAAATTCTTTCCTTGCTTGTAGCGCAAGTTTGTGGTGACATGCTTATCTCCAATAATCTTATACGGCCTATTTACCCTCTTGGTACCGTGATCTGTGGTCAAAATCACCTCCCCTCCTGCTTGTTGAATTTTCTTCATCAGTTCAAATAATGAGGAATGCTCAAACCAGCTTCGGGTCAAGGAACGGTAAGCTGATTCATCCGGTGCCAACTCACGGATCATCTTCATGTCTGTGCGGGCATGCGAAATCATGTCTACAAAATTGTACACCAGTACATTGAATTCGTTCTGAAGGAGTGTATGGAATTGATCGAGCACCGCTTTTCCTTCCTGCATTTGCAAAATCTTGTGGTAGGAATATTTAACAGGGATTCTATTTTTTTCCAAGTTGATTTTCAACCATTCCACTTCACTTTTATTTTTTCCCTCTTCCGAATCTTCATCTTCCCATAGGTGTGGATACCGACTAGCCATCTCTGAAGGCATCATGCCAGAGAATAAGGCATTTCTTGCGAAGGCTGTCGTAGTAGGAAGGATGCTGTAGTAGGTTGATTTTTCTTCCACATGAAAGTATGCACCCAGTAGCGGCTCTATTTCCTCCCATTGGTCTAGCCGGAGGTTGTCAATTAAAATAAAAAATACGGGCCGTTTCTTTTTCAAAATAGGAAAAACCCATTCCTTCAGTACTTGGGGAGAAAGCAGTGGAGCATCGGTTTCTGGGCTTGCTATCCAATCCAGGTAATTTGCTTTGACAAATCGCCCAAAAGCACTGTTTGCCTCCGTTTTCTGTGCCTCAAGCACCTCCAACATATTCTTGTTTTCGGTGCGGTCAATTTCCATTTCCCAAAAAGTAAGCTTTTTGTAAACATCAGCCCATTCCTGCGGGGTGGATGCTTCATCCAAAGCTTGGCCGATCTGTCTAAATTCTTGCTGGTAATTTTGGGCCGTCTTTGACTCTACTAGCTGCCTGTTTTGGAGAATTCTTTTGACTGAAAGCCAAATTTGACTGGGGTTGAGGGGCTTGATCAGGTAGTCTGCGATTTTACCCCCTATCGCCTCATCCATGAGCTGCTCTTCCTCGCTTTTGGTAATCATGACCACGGGGATCTGAGGCTTGAGCTGTTTGATCTGCTGCAGCGTCTCCAATCCGGTCATTCCAGGCATCATTTCATCCAAAAACACCACGTCAAAATTGGCATTTTCAACTTCTTCGATAGCATCTACTCCTGAATTGACAGTGGTAATGACACAGCCCTTCCCCTCCAGAAATAGGAGGTGGGGTTTGAGTAGATCAATTTCATCGTCTGCCCACAGCACCTTGAATTTTTGAGACATCTTTCTTCCCTTTTCTTCTAAAATTATAATTACTTTTGAGTCAATCAAATCCGTGCTGATTGAAAAGCCAGAAAATACTCAATGATCCCGTTTATGGTTTTATAACCATCCCAAGCGAGTTAATTTTTGCCATCATTGACCATCCTTACTTTCAGAGATTACGCCGAATCCGTCAATTAGGTTTAACTGATTTCGTCTACCCCGGTGCTTTGCATACCCGATTTCACCATGCTTTGGGTGCCATGCACCTGATGAGCATCACCCTGGACAACTTACGGATCAAAGGTACCGAGATCAGTGAAAAGGAATACGAGGCAGCACTAATCGCCATTCTTTTGCATGACATAGGGCATGGACCCTTCTCTCACGCCTTGGAATATAGCCTATTGCGCGGGATTCCACACGAAGAACTTTCATTGCTCACCATAGAACTGCTCAACGAGGAGTTTGGAGGGCAATTGACTTTAGCGCTCCGCATATTTAAAAACCAGTACCCTAAAAAATTCCTGAATCAGCTCGTTTCAAGTCAGCTGGATATTGACCGATTGGACTACCTGCAGCGCGACTGTTTCTTCACGGGAGTATCCGAAGGCACCATTGGAGCAGATCGAATCATCAAAATGATGGCCGTGAAGGACGACCAGTTGGTAATCGAAGAAAAAGGGATCTATTCCATTGAAAACTTTTTGAGTGCGCGAAGGCTGATGTATTGGCAGGTGTATTTGCATAAAACAACGGTGAGCGCAGAGAAAATGCTGATTAACCTGATCCAGCGGGCCAAAATCTTGGCCCAAGGAGGGCGAAATTTTTATGTAACCGAAGAGATGGCCTTCTTCATGAGCCAAGAAGTGTCACTGGCAGATTTTAAAGCAGATTCGAGCTTGCTCAAAAAGTTTTTGCAACTGGATGACTTCGACATTTGGGGAGCAATTAAACTTTGGAAAAATGATCCGGACTACGTGCTTCGAAACATCTCTCAAATGTTTTTGACACGGAAGCTATTTAAAATCAATCTGGTGAATGAGCCTTTCTCAAGCGAGGAAATTGAACACTTACGAACGAAAGCACAGAAAAAACTGCAAGTCCCAGACGAGGATTTGGGTTACTTTTTCTCCACGGGCACGATCAGTAACTATGGGTATTTAGAAAAAGACCGCATATCCATTTTAACCAAAAAAGGAGAAGTGGTCGATGTTGCAAGTGCTGCCGACTTACCGAACATCAAGATTATGAGCAAGATGGTGGAAAAACATTACGTATGCGTAGCAAAAAGTTTAATTTTGCCCAACTAAACCACCTTGCCACCTATGGAATTTTCACTGGAACAACTTGCTGGTATTTTGGGGGGAACTGTAGAAGGAGATTCCAACTTAAAAGTTTACCGCCTCGATAAAATCCAGGAAGGCCAACCCGGAGGCATTGCCTTTTTGGCAAATGACAAATACGAAAATTTTCTTTACGAAACGGAAGCCACAGCAGTCATCGTGTCTGCTGATTTTGTGGCTACAAAGCCCTACAAAACGGCACTCATTCGCGTAAAAGATGCTTACACAGGTTTTACCACCCTACTAGAAGCCTACCAACAGCTCAACCAAGCTAGCCTTGTTGGAGTAGAGGAACCCAGCTACATGGCTGAAAGCAGTAGCATGGGGGAACAAGGATATCGAGGCGCTTTCTCTTACATCGGAAAAAACTGCACCTTAGGTAAAGGAGTCAAAATATACGGACAGGCTTACATCGGAGATCGTGTCCATATTGGAGATGGTACCGTCATTTATGCAGGTGCCAAAATCTATGCAGACACCCGAATCGGGAAAAACTGCGTGATCCATGCCGGAGCAGTGCTTGGCTCAGATGGCTTTGGATTTGCTCCACAAACAGATGGCTCCTACAAGACCATCCCTCAGGTCGGAAATGTAGTACTTGAAGACCAAGTAAGCATTGGCGCCAATACAACCATAGATTGTGCCACCATGGGCAGCACTTTGGTTCGAAAAGGAGTGAAAATTGACAATCAAGTTCATATCGCGCACAATGTTGTAATTGGAGAACATACGGTAATTGCCGCGCAAACAGGCATATCAGGCTCTACAGAAATCGGGGCGCACTGTGTGCTCGCGGGTAAGGTAGGAATTGCAGGACATCTGAAAATCGCAGATCGAACTACCATTGGCGGAAACACTGGAATAAGTAAATCGATAACTAGCCCTGGGAAGACTCTTTTTGGCTTTTTAGCCATGGATATGAACCATTTTCTCCGCTCCTACAGCATATTTAAAAATCTGGATGATCTCCAGAAACGCATTCAACAACTCGAAAAAAAGGGGTAATTTTATGACCCAAATCTCGTTTTAGTGTAAATCACATGAAAGTCAAACAACATACCATCCGAAAGCAGGTAGAATTGTCTGGGGTAGGACTACACACCGGTGTCGTCTCCAACATGACCTTTTTGCCAGCTCCACCGAATCATGGCATCAAATTCCAACGCATTGATTTGGAAGGTCGCCCAACTGTGGATGCCGATTGCGACTTAGTGGTGGATGTTTCACGCGGCACTACCCTGGAGCAAAATGGGGCAAGAGTGTACACTGTGGAGCATGTGCTCGCTGCATTGATGAGCATGGAGATTGACAATGTCTTGGTTCAGCTTGATGGTCCAGAACCCCCGATTATGGATGGATCATCCATACAATTTATCGAGGTTCTCGAGGATGCTGGTTTTGAGGAACAAAATGCATTGAGACGATTTTTTGAAGTTCAAGAAACCATCCAATACAAGGATCCTTCCAGAGAAGTAGAGATGGTGGCGCTACCTGCTAGCAACTACCGTGTGACTGTAATGGTGGATTACAATTCTCCAGTGCTAGGAAGTCAGCATGCTTCGATTACTGACATCAGCCAATTTAGAACTGAAATTGCTTCTTGTCGAACCTTCTGCTTCTTGCATGAGTTGGAGATGTTGTACAAATCCAACCTCATCAAGGGAGGGGATTTGAACAATGCCATTGTAGTGGTAGATCGAGTGGTTGAAAAAGAGGAATTGGCTCATTTAGCCAAAATGTTTAACAAGGAATCCGTCGAAGTGAAAAAAGAGGGAATCCTCAATAATGTGGACTTACGCTATAAAAACGAACCTGCACGTCACAAACTTTTAGATGTAGTGGGTGATTTGGCATTGGTGGGCCGCCCTTTGAAAGCACAAATATTGGCAGCACGACCTGGTCATGCCGCGAATGTGGCCTTTGCCAAGAAATTGAAGCGAGCAATGGAGAAAATGGGATCTACCCACATCCCATTTTACGATCCCAAGCTTCCTCCAGTGATGGACATCAATCAGATTAGCAATATTTTACCGCATCGCTATCCTTTTCAACTAATTGATAAAATCATCTATCTGGACAATACTGTGGTTGCAGGAGTGAAAAATGTAACGATGAATGAGCCATTCTTTATGGGTCATTTCCCCGGCAATCCGGTAATGCCTGGAGTCATGCAAGTAGAAGCCATGGCGCAAACCGGAGGGATTTTGGTCTTGAGTTCGGTAGAAGATCCAGAAAATTACTGGACCTATTTTTTAGGCATTGAAAGTTGTAAGTTTAGAAAAATGGTTTTGCCTGGTGACACGATTATTTTTAAATGCGAACTCCTTGCCCCTATACGTATGGGAATTGCCAAAATGAAGGGCGAAGCATATGTCGGAAACAATCTAGTATGTGAAGCCATTATGACTGCAAGTATTACACGAAAAGAGCTATGATAAGTACGATGTCTTCCATTCATCCTGAGGCCAAATTAGGTACAGGGGTACATGTAGATCCCTTTACCATGATTCATGAAGATGTGATCATTGGGGACAATACCTGGATCGGCTCCAATGTGACCATCTATCCTGGCGCAAGAATTGGAAAAAATTGCAAGATTTTTCCTGGTGCTGTCATTGCAGGGATTCCGCAGGATCTCAAATTTCAAGGGGAAGAATCTACGGTAGTTATCGGAGACAATACCACGATTCGTGAATGCGTAACTATTTCTCGTGGCACGGTAGACAAGCAAACAACCGTAGTGGGAAGCAACTGCCTGTTGATGGCCTATGTACACGTGGCGCACGATTGTGTCATTGGAAGTCATGTCATTGTAGCCAACTCGGTTCAAATCGCTGGCCATGTAGTCATCGAAGATTGGGCGATAATCGGCGGATCAAGTGCTGTCCATCAGTTTGTGAGAGTCGGTATGCATGCCATGATATCCGGCGGTTCATTAGTCAGAAAAGACGTGCCTCCCTTTACCAAGGCTGCAAGAGAACCCCTCACTTACGCAGGTGTGAATTCCTTAGGTTTGCGAAGGAGAGGTTTCTCTAGTGAAACTATTGCACACATTCAAGAGGTATACCGTTACCTATTCTTGAATAGCTTAAACAATAGCCGTGCGCTTGAAGAAATTGAAATCAACCTTCCCGCCACCAAAGAGCGCGATGAAATTTTAAATTTTATCCGATCCTCTGAACGTGGGGTGATGAAAGGCTACATCAACTAGCATGTTTACGGTCCAGGTTAATAACGCGTCCAAGCGATTTCACAACGAATGGATTTTTAAAAATCTTGACCTGGAACTCTCCTCTGGTGACGCTCTCGCCATCACAGGAGGAAATGGATCTGGAAAATCTACCCTATTGAAATGCCTTTCTGGAGCCATTCCTTTGACTGCAGGGTCTATACAGTACCAATCAGGCGCAACGAAAATTGCCGAAGAACAGTGGTTCCGTAGCCTTGCACTCGCTACCCCCTATTTGGAATTGCCCGAAGAATTCACCTTAAGTGAGGTGATTAACTTCCATTTTCAATTTAAAATGTCGCTTCAAAACCGAAGCACCACAGAAATTCTTGAGATTTTAGGCTTGGAAAAACACAAATCCAAAGCCATTTCTCAATTTTCCTCCGGCATGAAGCAGCGGGTAAAACTTGCCCTAGCCATTTTCTCGGAGGTTCCTTTACTCCTTTTGGACGAGCCCAGCACCAACCTAGATAGCCAAGGACTATCCTGGTATTTGAAACTTATCCAGCAGTATGCATCGAATCGGATTTTAGTGATCTGCTCGAATGATCCCCGTGAATATGATTTTTGTGAAAAAAAAATAACCCTAGAAGACTTTAAGTAAGTCAAATGGTCCGTATTCTTGCAGTTGAACACTTCAAAAATTAACTTTTCAAATGAATTTTCGATTTCAGTCCTTTCTCAAATTTGTCTTATTTTTTAGCCTTCTAGTTGCTTGTAAGGAAAAAGGAGAAGGCCCTGTAACAAAAAAAACTCCAGAACAACTTGCAACTGAAGCCCTTTCAGGAACAGGTACAGCACAGTGGACGGTGGCTGGAGGTGGTTCAGTTACTCGAGATGGACAAAATGTAACCAGCACCTATGCTACTTTTGAGCTAATTTTCAATGCAGGAACTTCAAAAACCTACTCTACTAAAAATGGAGGGGAGTTATTCGATGCCAATGGCAACTGGAGTTTTGCCGGAACCAACTTTGATAAATTTATCTTAACTGGTAGTAAGCCTGCGGCCACGCGTGAAATCTCCTTTACACAAACAGGTACTACCCTACGATTAGACTTTCGGATTCCATTGCCAGGTGCCCGCGTAGATGGGACTTCCGCGCTTTCGGGAAACTATACTTTTAATCTCGTTAAAAAATAAGTTAGTGCTACCGGAGGGTAACTAGAGTAACACCAGCTCCACCTCTATCGGCATGCTCATCCTCCAATTTCCCTACCTGAGGCATGGTGCGTAACAAGTTACGACTCACCTCTCGGAGGATGCCATCTCCCTTTCCATGGACAATCCGTAGATTTTTCACTCCCAGCATGTTCCCTTCATCAATGAAAGTTTGAATCAGCGAAAGTACTTCTTCTCCCCTTTTTCCTCTCAAATCCAAGTTGGGGGAAAAATCCATCATCTTAGTTGTCGTTTGATAACTCCCCCTTTTTTCGATAGACTTCAATTCCTTCTTCACTTCTGCTCTCGCGATTTTTTCCAATCGAGACAGCTTTACATTCGACTTTAGGTCTCCAATTAGAAGTTCAATGTCCTTATTTTTTATGGCGACCACTTCTGCAATGGCCGAATTATCCTTTAGCCGCACCCAATCTCCTACCTGAATTTGACCCCCTACCACTTGAATACTGGGCTCCTTGATCGTGGTTTTTTCAGGCTTAATTTCTTCTTTAAAGACATCCAATTCCTTGCGCAGGGATTTGGTGACTTCTTTCTCCGCTTTCCCCTCCTTGATCTCTCGAATCACGGATTCAATCTTTTTATTGGCTTGATCCAAGATGGATTTTGCTTCCAGCTTGGCCTGTTGGATGTATTGCTTTTTGGTAAGATCTAAGGTGGTTTTCAGCTGCTCATACTCCTTCAAGGTCGCCTCAAGTGCCTTGTCCTTTGCCCGAACATCCTTTAAGAGGAGATCGTATTGGTTTTTTTCATTCTCCAATTGAGTGAGCAACCGGTCATACCGAACGCGCTCTTCCCCAATTTGCTGCTTGGCATAGGCCACGATTTCTTTGGATAGCCCAATTTTCGCTGCAATTTCCAAAGCAAAAGAGGATCCTGGTTTTCCAATTTCCAATTGATACAAAGGCTCCAGTTTTTCCACATCGTAACGCATCGCGCCGTTGACTAGGCCCTGTTGCTTAACGGCCAACTGCTTTAGGTTACCATAGTGGGTGGTGATTACCCCATAGGCTCCGAGCTTGGCTAAGCTCAGCAGGATAGATTCTGCGATTGCTCCACCAAACTGTGGCTCTGTACCTGTTCCGAATTCATCGATAAATAGGATTGTTTTCTTATTGGCAAACTGGGTAAAGTGCTTCATACTCATCAAGTGAGAAGAGTAGGTACTCAGGTCATTTTCCAAACTTTGCTCATCTCCAATGTCAATGAAAAAGTGGTCGAACAACGAACTTTTGGAGTCAGGATGAACTGGAAGCAAAAGGCCGCACTGCAACATGTATTGCAATAGCGCCACGGTTTTGAGGGCCACAGATTTACCACCCGCATTGGGTCCAGAAATAAGCAGGAGGCGCTTTTGGCTATCAAGATGAATAGTCAAAGGAACCACTTGTTTGCCTTGGATTTTTAAAGAAATCTCAAGAATAGGATGGCGTGCTTGTGTCCAGGAAAGGGATCTTTCTTGAGTAAGTACGGGTTTATGGCTGTCCGTTTTAAGGGCAAATCGTGCCTTGGCACGCACAAAATCCAACACTCCCAGAAAGTTGGTGGCTTTACGAAGTGCAGGAATGGTAGGCCGCAGCTGATCCGTTAGGCGAGTAAGAATTCGAATGATTTCGCGCTTTTCCATGTACTCCAAGTCGCGAATTTCATTGTTAATATCAAGCGCCTCTTCCGGCTCCATAAATACCGTCTGCCCAGTTGCGGACTCATCATGAATAAAGCCACGGAGCTTACGCTTATTCTCGGCAGCGATCGGAATCACCATCCTTCCACTACGAATGGTCATGGCTGCATCCTCAGGCATCAACCCCTTGGCTCGGGCCTCCTTAAAAATTCGCTCCATCACTTTTCGCAAGCGACTTTCCTCATAAAGAATCTGAGTTCTGATAAGTTGCAGTTCTTTGGAAGCATTGCTTCTGAGTTTGCCTTTTTCATCCAGCACCTGATCGATCACTTGAAGTAGTTTGAGATCCAGATCAATCAGTAGCCCCAACAAGGCCTTGAGTGTAGGATAGGGATCGCCAGATTTTTGAAAGAAAGTGATGCAAGACTTGAGTGTTTGCAGGGCCAATTTGACCTCCTGAAATTCTTCTTGTTCCAAAAAAGCACCTTCCAACTTGGCTTTTTCCAAGTAGGGATTCAAGTTGGTGAAATTGGAAGAGGGAAAAGATTCTCCAGCAATGAGAAGCTGACGAAACTCATCTGTTTGGTCCAACAGCCGCTGCACTAAGGAGAAATCAGATGAAAAGGAAATGTTATCTACATAGCTTTGCCCCAAAGGAGAAGTGCACTCTGCCTTGAGGAGCTCCTTAATCTTTACGAAGTTTATTTTTTGCTCAAGGTTGGCTGGATACAGCATCAGATTTACTCCTTTGGCTTGGTGTTATTTTCGAGTACTACTAGGGAGTCGATGACACGTGCATAGATCCGGTCCATCTTTTCGGCATCTTCTAGGTAGTACTCCATACTTGTTGTAAAAACAGAATCAGTCACCCCATGTTTTGAAAAAATATCTTTTTCCATCAAGGAATACAATACCTGTGAAGAGTCATAGGTAACTGGTAAGGAGCTGACTTTTCCTTCCGAGAGTTGGATTTCTACCAGGATAGACACCATCAAACTCTCATCCAGGATCCCTTGAGGGGAAGATTTGCTCGAGCAAGAAAGACTTAGCGCTAGAAAAAGAAAGGAGATAAATCGATAAATCACGGTTTAAAATTAGGTTTTTTTAACGGATAAAATCCATAGTGAAGGCCACTCTCAAATTTTAATTTTCGCTTCAAGACTTTAACTTAGCTAATTCAAATCCT
>CAMCBC010000080.1 GCA_945872775.1 Spirosoma fluviale
AAGTACGATTTACGAAATACGGGATTTAAACTAATGTCGAATGCCGAACACCGATCGAGGAATGAAGAAGTGGGGATTCGTGTTCTGACTCAAATGGCACTTCTGAAGGTACTTGGTACTTCGTACTTTGTACTTCGTACAACCTTCAACCATCTTCTTTCCCCTTTCATTTTTCTTTTCCCCGAATAAATTGCAGTTTTGCAGCAAATCTTCTTGGAATGGCTGTATTACTTCAACACCTGAAACTTTTAAATCAAGGTAAGTTCTCACCACCTAAAGACTATTCCTTTTCCAATGGGACACTGAGCCCAGTTGACGAAAAAGAGAAGGTTACCTACGAACAGGTGATCGACTGCTCCAACTACCTGGCCTCCAAAGGATGGGTGGATTTGCGATGTGGTCTAGGTGAACCAGGACAAGAATACCGGGAAACAGTCGCTTCCCTCTGTGCCACACTTCAGTCCGGAGGATTTGCCAAAGCGGTGGTACTCCCCAACATGGACCCCGTCATCCAATCCAAAACAGAAGTTACTTTCCTGAAATCTAAAGCAGCAGCCTACCTCCAGGAATTGGTCATCCTCGGTGCCGTCACTAAAAACGCACAAGGGGAAGACCTTACCGAAATGCTCGACATGCACTTTGAAGCAGGGCTACAGTTTTTCGGTGACGGAACCCATCCCCTAGCAAATGCCGATCGCTACCTGAAAATCGTACAATACCTTCAGAAATTTGAAGGCACCCTATTCGACCAGGCTTACGATCCTTTGCTCGCTATTTTTGGGCAGATGCACGAAGGTGAAATCTCTACCCAGCTGGGCATGAAAGGAATTCCTAGCCTTGCAGAAGAAGTGGCCATCCAACGAAACCTAGACTTGCTGCGCTACGCAGGTGGTCGAGTGCACTTTCAAACCCTTAGCACCGCGAAAGGGGTGCACCTTATCCGCCAAGCGAAGAAAGAAGGGCTAAACGTGACAGCCGACGTTTCGATCTACCAATTGATTTTTACTGATGGGGACTTGCTGTCCTTTGATACAAACCTGAAGGTTCAGCCTCCTTTCCGAGGAGCCACAGACCGAGCAGCACTCCTGGAAGGTCTTCGAGATGGAACCCTTGATGCGCTCGTGTCCAATCACCAGCCACAAGACTATGATTCCAAGTTCTGCGAGTTTGACCATGCCGCTTTTGGAATGGCGGGATTAACTGCTTTCCTCCCTGCCATGGTGCAGCTAGCCAAGGAGCTAGGCTGGGAGCTGCTTCTCGAAAAAGTAACCTCAGGACCTGAAAAAGTAGTAGGTCAGAGCGCTGATTCTTGGACCATTTTTGATCCAACAGAAAAGTGGACTTACAACGAAAAAACCAATCCTTCGCTTTCCGCTAACCATCCCTGGTTTGGGCAGGAACTGACAGGCAAGGTGAAATACTGCATTCAAAAGGGGCAATTGATTCAAGTCAATGACTAAATACTTCAAGACAGCCTATCAATTCGGGGCACTTGGTGGACTGTTGAGTGGGCTCTCTTTTTATGTGCTCTCCTTATTTCATTCGGATCCGACCAACTTAAATCTAGTTTTTGGGTACTTAATTACCCCCATTACGGTCTTCTTGGCCATTAAATTTTTCAAAGACTACAGCAACGACGGATACCTTTCTTTCTCTGAAGGAATGTCCGTAGGAGCAGTAAGTTTTTTACTACTTGCGATCCTCTCTACCGGCATTGTTTGGGGAGTACTTGAGAGCTTTCCTTCCTTATTCTCAGCTATTCAAACTGCCAAATGGGCAGCTTTGGAGAAGAATAAAGAGTTGATTATTTCCCAAGTAGGCCAGGCTTCTTTTGAAGTCACCCAAACTAATTTAAAAAGCATGACTGCCTGGGATGTCGCTCTCAACGATGGCATTTGGAAAATCCTACCCGGAATGTTTTTTAGCATCCTTATTTCTATAATTTTAAGAAAAAATAAACTAGCGTCATGAACGAACAAGCACCTTCTCCCATTCAGTCGGCTGTAAAGCCTGGACTTACCATAGGCCTTGTGACCTTGGTACTCTCTTATTTAGCATACTTTGTTGATTCTTCCTATCTCGCTTCTGGCTATTTTGGGCTGGTTGTCTTGGTGCTGTTCTTTGCACTCATCATCTATTTTGGAAAAGAATACCGAAAAGAAGTGGGGGGATTTATGTCTTTTGGGACTGCCTTCAACTTCAGCTTCTTCGCCATTTTAATCTCAGGAGTTATTGGATTGGTTGGAAATATCCTTTTGTTCCAAGTGATTGATCCTACCTTGCCACAAGTTCTTGGTGAACTAACTTTTGAATCTCAACTGGAAATGATGGAGGGCTTTGGTCAAAATCCGGATTCCCTGCCAACAGAGACTCTTGAACAAATGAGAGAAGCATCTGCTTCCAATTTTACCCTAGTCGGTCAATTGAAAGCTTTTGGATTCGGCTTAATTTTCTACGCGATCATTGCCTTAATTTTGGGAGCCATTCTTAAGAAAAAAGACAAGTCACTAGACTTTTAATATGATTCAGATTTCCGTAGTTGTTCCGGTATTCAACGAAGAAGAATCCCTTCCTGAACTCACCCAGTGGATCAACAGGGTGATGCAGGCAAATGCCTACACCTATGAGGTCTTACTGATCAATGATGGCAGTACGGATCGATCTTGGGAGGTAATTCAGGAGCTTTCAGCGAGCAATACCGCCATAAAAGGGATCAATTTTACCCGCAACTATGGGAAGTCTGCCGCATTAGATGCGGGCTTTAAGCGTTGCTCTGGAGAAGTGGTGATCACCATGGATGCAGACCTCCAAGACAGTCCAGATGAGATCCCTGGACTCTACGCGATGATCAAAGGTGGGCTAGATGTGGTATCGGGTTGGAAAAAAGAACGACACGATCCTATCTCCAAGACCATCCCTTCCAAATTCTTCAACGGAGTGACCCGCTGGATTTCGGGAATTCAATTGAACGACTTCAATTGTGGATTGAAAGCCTACCGTAATAAGGTGGTAAAAAACATTCACATCTATGGGGAAATGCACCGCTACATTCCGCTTTTAGCAAAGTGGAACGGCTTTCCCAAAATTGGGGAGAAGGTAGTGGCCCACCAAGCCCGTAAGTACGGCTATTCCAAGTTTGGCTTGGAGCGCTTCCTCAATGGCTTTTTGGACCTCATCTCCGTATCCTTTGTGCACCGCTACAAGAAAAAGCCGATGCACTTTTTTGGCTTGCTAGGCACACTTTCCTTCTTTACTGGATTTGTGATCACGGCCTGGTTAATTGCACAGAAGATTTATGGACTCAGTCAAGGCATAAAAGTGCGAGAGGTAGTGGATCAGCCTGTGTTTTTCTTGGCGCTGGTGGCTCTCGTGATTGGAGCACAGTTGTTTTTGACAGGCTTCATCGCGGAGCTGATGACCTCCAACCAGTCCAAAGAGCCTGAATACAAAATTGACGAAGAAATCAATTTAGATTTTTGATGTTCTTTTCTTGCATCATTCCTGTTTACAATCGACCGGGTGAAATCAAGGACTTGTTGGGCAGTCTACTTCCCCAAACCAATACCCAGTTTGAGGTAATCGTGGTAGAAGACGGTTCCACCTTGCGCTGCAAGGAAGTCGTGGATGCCTTTGCAGACCAACTCAGCATCCGCTATTTTTTTCAAGAGAATACGGGGCAAGGCTTTGCCCGTAATTTTGGGATGCAGCAGGCCAAAGGGGATTTTTTCGTGATCCTCGATTCGGACGTGCTCCTGCCACCCACCTATTTTGAAGAGCTTGAAAAAGCGATAGCCAGCCGATCTCTAGATGCATTTGGAGGTCCAGATGCTGCAGCTACGGATTTTTCTCCGCTACAAAAAGCCATGGACTTTGCGATGACTTCGTTCTGGACTACCGGAGGAATTCGCGGCAAACTCAAGAATCCCGCAGCTTACCAGGCTAGGGGATTCAATATGGGCGTGTCAAGACGCGTATTTGAGCAGCTGGGCGGTTTTGTGGACCCTAACCGTGGGGAAGACATCGAATGGAGCCTGCGCATCAAGAAGGCAGGATTCCGATTGGAATTGGTGCCTGAGGCTTTTGTCTACCACAAGCGAAAAAATACACTAGTGTCATTTGCGAAGCAGGCCTTTTCCTTTGGGAGAAATCGGGTCAATGTCTCTCGCTTTCACCCCGAAGCCATTAAGCTAGTACATGCCTTGCCGAGTTTCTTTCTTCTTTTTCTGATTTCGATTGGGGTGAACCTAATTTTTCTTCAGTTCCTACTCATCCCTCACCTACTTATCTTTTGGGCTTGGGCTATTCTTGTGATCAACCAAGCCTATTGGAAGTACCGCTCTTTGTTGGTTGGTCATTTAGCACTATTGACCTCCATCGTACAGCTTTGTGGCTACGGGTCGGGACTGCTAGTCGAACTGGCGCTAAAGTGGCGTAAAGGTTAGTTTCCCTTGCTGCAGACAAAAAGTACCTCGTCCGGAGCAAGTGCATACTGCTTCACTTTTTTAGGGTCAAGCTCCTTCACAAATTGGTTTTCTTCGATCTGAATTCCTGATTTCCGAAGTCTAGCCGCGTAATCTTTTCCAAATTTCCGTACGTGGTCCCGCTGTCCAAAAAGGCGTTCCCGTTCAGCTGGATCGGTGATGGTCTTGTCTTCGAGTGTTTTCTCCAAGGAATACACGGGCGACTGCAAAATCCCCCAGCCCCCAGGTTTCAGGACGCGGTTAAATTCTGAACAAACGCGAATATCATCTTCTACATGCTCCAGGACGTGGTTGCAAAAGACCACGTCAAAGGTATTGTCATCAAAGGGGATGTCGTGTACATCCATCTTCACCTTGGCGAGTGGAGATTCAATGTCAGCAGTAATGTAGTCTAGGTTAGGAATCGCCTCAAATCGCTCAATAAAGCAATGCTCTGGAGCAACATGAAGTACCTTGAGGGGAGCGGTAAAAAAGTTGGTTTTCTCCTTTAGAAAAAGCCACATCAAGCGGTGTCTTTCTAACGCTAGGCAGTTGGGGCAGAGTGCATTTTCGCGTGCGATGCGGCCATAGGGCAAAAACTTCTTGTAGGAATGGGAGCAGACAGGGCAGCTTACTTCCGAGCCGCTATTGAGTTGGGAGAGGACCTTCATCGCTAGTGGGCTTACCGTTTGAAGGATAGGCCGAGGGACATAGCGAATGACAAAACTGATGATGGATTTCATAGGACTAGGTATGCGACTGCAAGTTACCAAAAGAGGGGCTTCTTCTCTAGGGTTTGCACCGGAATTCGTTCCTACTCTTTTTTACTGGATGTAGACCTTGGAGCGAATTATTCCTTTTCACTTTCTGAAGAAGCGGATTTGAAGACAAGGAATTGAGCAATAGCCTGCTTCGCTTCCTCGGGTTTTTGCGTTCCAATCAAGAATTTTTTATCCTGGGTTTTTACAAGGATACCCCATTTTCCTCCGGTGGTGTAGGACCAGGAATCTCCATTCCATTTGATGCCCCAGCCCCCATACTCCCACAATCCATTGTATTCTCGTAATTCCATGGCTTCAATTTCTTCAAAGCGAAAGGTTCTCCATCGGGTAAACGGGAAAAACCGGTACGATAGGGAATCCGCCTCTATTCGTGTGGTAAGGGTGAAGCTGAGGAAAAGGATGTTTAAAAGCAGGAGCATCCCTACCGGAAAAGCCAAATACCCAATGTTTATTGGGGCATCTTTTTCAAATAAAAATAAAGAGCCAAGAGATATTCCTGTGATTCCTAAAATGAGCACCCAAATCCAGATTTGCCTGAATCGTTGGGTCTCTTGAAAGATGTCTTGTGCCATGGGGTCAATTTTACGGATTTTTCCAATTTCAGTTGCAAAAACACCTGTGCTTTCGATGCCTTCCCGCTAATTCCACAGGAACAAAAAAAACCTCCGAGATTTCGGAGGTTTATTCGTTATTTCTTTTTGAAAAGAGAGTCTACAAATTCAGTTCGGTTGAAGAGCTGCAAGTCGGTCATCTTTTCTCCCACACCGATGTATTTGACAGGAATTTTGAACTGGTCCGATATGCCAATGACCACGCCTCCTTTGGCAGTGCCGTCCAGTTTGGTGATGGCTAGCGCACTCACCTCGGTGGCTTTGGTAAATTCTTTGGCCTGCAAGAAGGCATTTTGTCCGGTGGAACCATCCAGCACCAACAGGATCTCATGTGGGGCATCTGGGATAAATTTTTGCATCACCCGCTTGATCTTGGTGAGCTCGTTCATCAAGTTGACCTTGGTGTGCAATCGACCCGCGGTATCGATGATTACCAAGTCTGCTTGCGTGTCCACGCCTTGCTTCATGGTGTCGAAGGCCACAGACGCAGGATCAGTGTTCATGCCGTGGGACACGACAGGTACGCCCACTCGGTCGCCCCAAAGAATCAATTGATCCACAGCTGCGGCTCTAAAGGTGTCTGCAGCACCAAGGACTACAGATTTGCCTGCATTTTTGAAGAGGTGCGCCAATTTGCCGATGGTGGTGGTTTTGCCCACGCCATTGACGCCGACTACAAGTATTACGTAGGGCTTTTTTTCTGCAGGCAGGTCAAAGTCCAGCAGGTCTTGGGTGTTGTTTTCTTCCAGTAGCAGGGCAATTTCCTCACGAAGGATGCTGTCTAGCTCAGAAGCATTGAGGTACTTGTCTCGTGCTACGCGCTCTTCAATTCGTTTGATTACTTTGACGGTTGTCTCTACTCCTAGGTCTGAGCCGATGAGGACCTCTTCCAACTCATCCAGTACTTCTTCGTCGACCTTTGACTTGCCGACTACTGCCTTGCTGAGTTTGGAGAAAATGGATTCATTGGTCTTTTGAAGACCCTGGTCCAAGCTTTCTTTTTTCTCTTTGGAGAAGAAACCAAAAATTCCCATGGGATTTGTCGCTAATTGGAAGTCAAGGTAATGAAAAAGTCCCTGCTGAACTAATCAGAGGGACTTTAGAACCATCACGAGGAAGGTAAAATTATTTATTCAAGGCCGCCTGAACTTCAGTCGAAGGGACCATTTCTTCTCTAAAGGTATATGCGCCAGTCTTTGGAGACTTTACCGCACGGATTACTTTGGCGTAAGATACGCCACCTTCTTTTTTTAGGGTTGCTACTACTTTCTTAGCCATTGCTTTTTTGTTTAGGGGACGAGGTCCCGAGCTAAAATTACTTTATTTCTTTGTGAACAGTCATCTTCTTCAAGATTGGATTGAATTTCTTCAATTCTAATCTTTCAGTCGTGTTTTTTCTGTTTTTGGTGGTGATGTATCTAGAAGTACCTGGCATGCCAGAGTTCTTATGCTCTGTACATTCCATAATCACTTGTACTCGGTTGCCTTTCTTAGCCATCTCTGTGTTGATTTAAGGGACTGTGACTGGATTATCTGATTACAATCATGCCGTCTTCCTGCGCTTTTTTCAAAACTGCAGTGATGCCATTTTTATTGATTGTCTTCAATGCCTTAGAGCACACTTTCAACGTAATCCATGCGTCTTCTTCAGGAACGTAGAAACTCTTCTTGTGAAGGTTTGGGGAAAATCTACGCTTCGTCTTGTTATTTGCATGGGACACGTTGTTACCTACTCGAGGTCTTTTGCCGGTAATGTCACAAACTTTTGCCATGATAATATGTCCTTAGTGGTATGCGTTTCTGTATTGGGTCTGCAAATATCGGAACTTTTCGGATAGTAGCAACAACTATTTTAAAAATATTCCTTCGATTTTCAGGTTTTTGGATAGGGGCAATGCTTGCAGCCGCTTCCGCAGCAGTAGCCCCGTTTTAAATGGTACTTTTCTGTAAAAACCAGTAGCCCCTGAGCATTGAGGTAATAATCTTCCGATGTCAAGGGAGGGACAGGCTTCTTTTCGTTTTTCATGGTTTAGCCCAAGGGCATTTCCTATATTTGTATGCAGTCAGCAGGCTGAACTGCCACAAAATTAAGAAAATCATGGAGACCATCACCTCAAGTAGTCAAGCGATCGCTCTTGAAGAAAAGTACGGAGCGCATAATTACCATCCCTTACCTGTAGTCCTTACCCGTGGAGAAGGAGTTTTTGTGTGGGACGTGGAAGGCAAGCGCTACTATGATTTTTTGTCTGCCTACTCTGCCGTCAATCAAGGTCACTGCCATCCGCGCATCAAAGATGCCATGATTGAACAGCTTGGAACACTTACGCTGACTTCCCGTGCATTCCACAACGATCAGTTGGGACCCTACGAACAATACATTACGGAGTACTTTGGTTTTGACAAGGTGCTGCCGATGAATACTGGTGCAGAAGGAGTGGAGACTGCCCTCAAGTTGGCGCGAAAGTGGGGACATGAGGTCAAGGGAGTGGCTGAAAATGAAGCAAAAATTATTGTTGCGGCTGGTAATTTTCATGGTCGCACGACCACGATTGTTTCTTTCTCCACAGACGATTCCGCCAAAAAGAACTTTGGGCCCTTCACGCCAGGATTTATCACCGTACCCTACGACGATATTCCAGCACTTGAAAGCGCACTAGAACTAGATGGGGTAGTTGGATTTTTGATTGAGCCCATTCAAGGAGAGGCGGGGGTATACACGCCTGCAGCCGAATACTTAAGCAAGGCAAAAGCAGCCTGCAGCAAAAAGAACGTCTTGTTTATCGCAGATGAAATTCAAACAGGCATCGCCCGTACGGGATCTTTACTTGCCGTGTGTGGCAACTGCAGCTGTGAGGGCCACTGCGAAAAGCAGGCATCCTATACGCAACCCGATATTTTGATTTTAGGCAAGGCTCTTTCGGGTGGATTTTATCCCGTTTCTGCTGTTTTGGCCAACGATCGCATCATGAATGTGATCAAACCAGGCCAGCATGGATCCACCTTTGGGGGCAATCCGGTAGCGGCCAAGGTAGCTATGACGGCGCTAGAGGTGGTTCGTGACGAGCATTTGGCACAAAATGCACGCTACTTGGGTGATTTATTCCGTTCCCGTATGCAAGTCCTAGTAGACAAGTATAACGTACTTAGCCTGGTTCGCGGTAAGGGCCTTCTGAATGCCGTGGTGATCAACGATACAGAGGAGAGTTCCACCGCCTGGGATATTTGTGTGAAGCTGGCGGAAGCAGGTCTCCTTGCTAAGCCCACCCATGGCAACATCATTCGCTTTGCGCCACCTTTGGTACTGACTGAGGAGCAGCTGCACGAATGCGTGGATATCATCGAGTCGGTGGTCGCTACTTACAGCTGATCTCAACAAAACCCTGCTGCCCACAGTTTCCCTTCAAACAATCCTTCTGATGTCTAAAGCAGTCATTTTTGATATGGATGGGGTGATTTGCCATACCAACCCCTTCCATGCCCAAGCCTTTTCGCGCTTTTTTGAGAAGCGCAACCTTTTTCCAACGGAGGAGGAGTATTTCCAGCACATGTATGGAAAAAATAACGGCTACATCTTAAGTCATTTTCTAGGGAGAAAAATTGAGGGGCAGGAGCTCCTTGACCTGGAATTTGAAAAGGAAAGTTTGTTTCGAGAGATCTACCAGCACCATGTGGATCCCATCTCTGGATTTTTGGAGTTTTTTCAAGGGCTGAAGCAAGCGGGACTGAAGACGGGTATCGCCACCTCAGCCCCCTTTGCCAACATGGAGTTGATAGCAGGGAAGTTGGATCTTTTTCCCCACCTCGAATCCGCGCTGGCGAGTGAGCAAGTGAGTAAGCACAAGCCAGACCCCGAGGTGTACCTCAAGTCTGCAGCCAATATGTCTTTGACTCCCGATCGTTGCCTGGTCTTTGAAGACTCTTTTTCGGGAGTGAGCGCTGCAAAAAATGCGGGTATGAGGGTGGTTGCCGTGCTTTCCTCTCATCAAAAATCTGATTTACCTCCCTGTGAATGGTATATCGAGGATTATTCCGAAATTCGCCCCGATTTGATTCACCAATTGATACCCTGATGAACATCCGTAGACCTCGTAGAAATCGTAAATCTGAAGCAGTGCGCAACTTGGTGGAAGAAACCCAGGTGTCTGTGAAGGACTTGATTTTCCCCTTGTTTCTCGTAGAGGGCAGCGGCCAGCAAAGTGAAGTGTCCTCCATGCCGGGGATCTACAGAAGGTCTTTGGACGGGACCTTGCGTGAAATTGAGGAATGCATGAAGTTGGGAATTACCGCTTTCGATGTGTTTCCTGCCTATCCCGAATCTTTGAAGGATGCTGTAGCCTCGGAGAGTTACAATCCGGAAACTTTTTACCTGAAGGCTTTACGACAAATCAAGAAAGAGTTCCCTGAACTCTGCCTGATGTCCGATGTAGCCATGGATCCCTACAGCAGCGATGGTCACGATGGATTGGTCAAAAACGGCAAAATCTTGAATGACGAAACCTTGGTGATCTTGGGGAGAATGGCTCTAGCGCAAGCGGATGCTGGGGTGGATATTCTTGGGCCCTCCGACATGATGGATGGGCGCGTGGGATTTATCCGAAATCTTCTGGATGAAAATGGATTTACGGATACTTCAATCATGTCCTACACGGCCAAGTATGCCAGTGCATTTTATGGACCGTTTCGGGATGCTTTGGACTCTGCTCCCAAGTTTGGGGATAAGAAAACCTACCAGATGAA
This sequence comes from Spirosoma fluviale, assembly GCA_945872775.1. Lineage (GTDB taxonomy): Bacteria > Bacteroidota > Bacteroidia > Cytophagales > Cyclobacteriaceae > Algoriphagus. The sequence goes on from CAMCBC010000080.1 coordinate 10,591, forward strand.
TCCTGCCAACAGCCGAGAAGCCTTGGTAGAGGCAGCCTTGGATGTGGCCGAAGGAGCTGATTTTTTGATGGTGAAGCCGGCTTTGAGTTACTTGGATATCATCAAGTCGCTTAGCGAGGCCCATCCGCTTCCGATTGCTGCCTACAATGTGTCCGGAGAATACAGCATGGTCAAGGCTGCGGCAGAGCGTGGCTGGTTGGACTACGAACGCAGCATGAATGAGATGCTGCTCT
>CAMCBC010000081.1 GCA_945872775.1 Spirosoma fluviale
GTATGCTTTGGAAGGCTATTTTTCGCATAAGCCAAACTTCACTAAAATAATTGGGAAATCCATGTGCCCTTGCCAGACTTTAGGACTTGGCACATTTATCGCAACCTGCCCCAGGCTTAGGTTTTTCGAAAAATTTGCGAATGAGGTAGTAGCTAGCCCCAAGCACTGCGATGATGACTAGGAGTTGTTGCCACATGTTAGGAGAAAATTTGGAAGGTGATAAATGCCATGAGGTAGGCCAAGGCACTCATGTAAACCGTTTGAATAATTGGCCATTTCCAGCCTTTGGTTTCTCTTTTGACCACGGCTAAGGTACTCATACATTGCATGGCAAACACATAAAATACAAGTAGGGAGTAGGAGGTGGCAGGAGTAAATGTTTTCTCGCCCGTGTTGGCGTTCACCTGGGCAGCGAGTTTTTCCCGAATAGTCAAGTCGTCTTTTAGGTCCCCACCAATGCTGTAAATGGTAGCAATGGTAGAAATAAATACTTCTCGCGCTGCAAAGGAAGTGATGAGGGCAATCCCAATTTTCCAATCGTATCCCAAGGGTTGAATGGCAGGCTCAATCGCCCTTCCCATAATGCCAATGAATGAATTCTCAAGCAAAAGCGAATTGGTTTCTGCTTCAATCAATGCCACTTGTTCCGGACTTAAAGCCTGCTCTTGCTGAGCTGTTCCTTGCCGTCGAATCTCCTCCATGGTAGTAGGAGGTCCATAGGATGCCAAAACCCAAAGCACGATAGATATGGCCAAAATAACTTTTCCCGCTTCAAAAACGAAGGTTTTAGACTTTTCGAACATGGTGATGCCTACATCTTTCCATCGTGGAATTCGATAGGAAGGGAGTTCGGTCATCAAGAAACTCTTCTCATCTGTTTTGAGGATGACTTTAAGCAAAAATGCAGTTCCCAAAACGCCGAGCACACCCAATACATAGAGGCTCAGTAGCGCAAGTGCTTGCAGGTTGATAAAGCCAAAGACCTGTTCATTGGGGACACTCAATCCGATCAAGATGATGTACACAGGCAGTCTGGCGGAGCAACTCATCAGAGGCGTGACCAAGATGGTAATCATTTTCTCCTTCCAATTGGAAATGTTTCGTGCCGCCATGACCCCAGGAATAGCGCAGGCAACCCCAGACACTAGTGGAACAATGCTTTTGCCATGCAGGCCAAATGGGCGCATCCAGCGATCCAAGAGAAAGACTACCCGTGACATGTAGCCTGTGTCTTCCAAAATGGCCAAGAAACCAAATAATAAGGCGATCTGTGGGATGAAAATTACCACTCCGCCAATCCCCGGAACAACCCCTTCGGCAAGCAAGCGGGTAAGGGGTCCATCCGGAAAAGTAGCTAAAATACCTCCACTGACATCGGCAAAGAACCCATCGATCCAATCCATGGGATAGGAAGCCCAAGAAAAAAGGGTTTGGAAGATTAAAAGCAATACTCCAATAAATACCAGGTAACCAAAGAAGGGGTGCAACACCACCTTGTCGAGGGATGACTTGGCTTTTGGGGCTGATTTTTTTGTCAAAGCCTTCGTCACCAAATCGGTAATCTTTTTGTAGCGAATCTTGGTTTCCTCCAGTTGAACTTCCTCCAGGTTGAATTTATTTTCTTCAAGTACCTGGGCCAACCAACTTCGTTTTTCCTCTGAAATAGACTTGTCCTTGGCGCCAAATCGGATCATTTGATACGCCTGGTAATGGTTTTCAAGCTCAAATTTTTCTTTGACAAGGTCGAGAATGGAAGGGGGAACTACCTTCAAGATATCCACAAACTGGGGAGCCTTCGCAAAATTCCGCTGGTGAATGAGCTCCTTGATTTGCTCGAGACCTTTTTGATTTCGGGCATCTGTTTGAAGGATGGGTACACCAAGTTGTTTGAATAATTCGTAGCTCCGGATCTCAATATTTTTGGCAGTGGCTAAGTCTGCCATGTTCAACAGAATGGTCAAGTTGACTCCCAAATCAATCAATTGGGTTGCCAAAAATAATCCTCTGGAAAGTTGCGTGGAATCAATCACCATCAAGACGTAATCCGGCCGTTTTTCTAGCTCGGGATTATTCAAGACTCGGTGCGCAATGATCTCGTCTTCGGAGTTGGGAAATAGGCTGTAGGTGCCTGGGAGATCAAGTATTTCAAACTGCTCACCCTCAATTTGTAAAGTCCCAGTTTTTTTATCGACCGTTACCCCTGGGTAATTGCCGATTTTCTGATTCAGGCCAGTGAGGTAATTGAATAGGGTAGACTTGCCCACGTTGGGGTTGCCAATGATTGCAATTCTGGGAGGAGAATGTTCTTTTGCAGCCATGGTCAGGAGATCAATTCGATTCGAATCAATGCTGCCTCATTTTTCCGTAGAGCTAGCAGGGTTTCCTCCAACTGGAAAGCCAAAGGGCCTCCCGAAGGGGCTTTGTGCTGTAATGTCAGTTGTTTTCCTGGAAGAAATCCCAATTCCATTAAATTGATTTTTAAGGGAGAGGAGGTGATTTCTACTATTCTTCCAGATTGATTAAGTATGAGTTGGTCTGCAGTCATGAGGGGATTCGAACCAGTCCTCAAAAGTACGGGTATTTGGAATGAATCTAAAGAAAAATAAGGAAGAAATTTTAACCCGGTTACGCGAAATAAAGTCTGAATGGCCTGTGGTACCTGGAGGCCTTAAAAAGTCCCTTTGACTGATACTTGGAAATTACGTCCGGGGCTTACAATTCCAGAACTATAGCCTCGATACTGCAGATCTCCTATGTTTTCGATGCCTGCATTGATTTGGATACTTGGTGTGATGGGGATCCGGGCAGCAAAATTCACAATAAACCAGGAGGGTGCGTAAGGGTTCCCATTGGTATCGGTGGCATAAATGGCGGGTTTACCGATTTCTTCCTGAGGCATTTTTTCAAAAGGCATGGATGAACTGTACTGAGAACTCATCTCAAGCGTCATTTTTTTGCTTTGGTAGCGAAGCTTGGTAGCTCCAAAATTAGGGGCGGCGTGCCGAGAAGGGCTCGTGGTCTGGTCTTCCAATTCTTCCACTCCTTTTTGCCAGTTGTAATTGGAAGTGAATAGGAGCTCTTTGCTTATCGCAATTTCCATTCCTGCTTGGATACCTTTTACTTCTGCAAAAGCAGCATTTTGGATGGAGAAGATCTGGCTCATTTCTCCATTGTAAAGAAGTTCGGATTGACCATTCCAAGTACTCGGTCTTCGCACCATCGCTTGATCCAACCAGGTATAGTACCCAGTTACATCGAGTTTTATTTTTCCAAAGAGGATTTTATTCAGGTTTAATTCGGCATTGTAAGCATACTCAGGTCCCAAATTCGGGTTAGGTACCAAAACGGTTTTGGGCTGGGAATCAAAAAATTTCCCCAGGTCATCTACATTGGGAGCACGAAACCCAGTTGATACCTGGGGGGAGATACTGAAGCTGGGGTCAACTTGGTACACAAAACCCAAGTTACCGGTAAGTGAATGGTATTGATCCTTCAACTGAACTTGGGGCAGGGGAAAGAATTTCAGATTGTTCGAAAAGTCTGCAGTTATCCCATTGGTATTGTAGCGCAACGCCGATTGCATCTTCCACCTGCTGCTGAGTGGTGCCACATAGTTGGCATACACTGCCCATGAGGTCCAGGTAGCATTTGGATAGCGTGAGGATGCGGTCGCTACTGTTTGATTGGTAACACTTAAGGATTGTCCCTTTGAATCCACTTTGTTGATCACTGCCTCCACTCCATAGTTAAGAAAGTGGGATTTGAAGAGGGATTTGATAAAGTCAGCATTCAGGGAAGATGCTTGAACCTGCTCTACACGTTCAAATTGAGTTGCACTACCCACGCGGCGGTCGATTCGACTTTCTTCAAAAAATTGGAATGCTGTCGTAATCTTTGCTTGGTCGTAGGCTTTTGTTGGGGTAGTAGTATTCCAATTGAGTTGATGCATCGTCCAACGTTGTGGTCCATAATCCCATCGAGCAAACCGTAACTTTCCATCTCTTTTTTCGATCAATCGATCGTAACGAGGCACATTGCTTGTGGATGAATAATGAAATGCGTAGTCAATAGTGGAATTTTTGGAAGCTTTGAAACTGATTTTTTGCATCAGATTTAGCTGGTTGTATCCGGATCCGAGTTGTTTTCTAGGGTTGGGGTTTGCCACTTCTTGATCCTGTCCATTGCTTCGTTTGATGAAGGAGGTTCGTAGGTAGGAATCTTGCCCTTTATTTTTCCCCATGACCAAATCCCCGAAGTCAAAGTAGGTGGCACTGCTGACAAAGGCCCATTTCCCTTTGCCATAGCGGAAATCTCCATGGATTGTTTCTTCCGAGTAGGCGGAGGAAAACCGGCTGACAAGGTTTACTTTGAGTTGCTGATTTTCATGATCGGGCTTTAGAGTTTCAAAAACCATCACCCCGCCAATGGCATCCGATCCATACATCACCGCACCTGGTCCAAATAGAACTTCGGTGTTTTGAAGGGAAAAGGGATCGATGGAAATTACCTGCTGGAGGTTACCACTTCTGAAAATTGCCGTATTCATCCGCACCCCATCAATGGAATAAAGGAGTCGATTGGCTGAAAATCCACGAATCATGGGGCTTCCGCCACCCAATTGGCTTTTTTGAACAAATACCTCACCAGAGGATCCCAACCAATCTGCCGTGGTCGATGGGTTTCGCAGATCAAGCCATTCGGATTCGAGTTGCCGCACTTTTCCAGGAACATCTGCAGCATTCTGGTTCCACCGAGAAGCAGAGATCACGGTAGTTTCCAAGGTAAATCGGCTTGGGCTTAGGTACACGCTAAAGTTTGCAGCCTGCAGCTGCTTCCAAGTTAAGATTTGGCTTTGGTAGCCTTGTAAGGAGAATGAAAGTGCTTTGGATGATGAATAAGAAGCATTGCTTGCCTTACCATATTCGTTTGTTAGCGTAGTTGTTTTTGGCTCTTTGGAAGAGATAAGGACTCCGAGGAGCGGTTTCTGACTTTCGGCATCAAATACAGTTACCTCCTGCGCTTCAGATCGCATCCAAGCAATTAAAAAAAGAGAAATGAATAAACTAAATTTCCAGGAGGTCATGGTATCTAAGACCTACAAAACTAACTAATACTCGCAAAAAAATGGTGAGGGAAAAGGATAAGCGGCGGTTTTTAGAGCGGATTTGGAGCAAACGGCTGCTGTTTTTACCAAAATTAGATAAAGGACTAGCCATCTAGTTGAGTATGCAGGGTTAGGGAAAACGAATCTAGATTTTGAGTCTAATTTTTCTATGACAAAGAAAAATTCAAATGGAATTGATTCAAGTCAATATCAATTTTGTTCTTTACTTTTAGTCCATGACAGCGCAAGAACTGAAACAAGCACTTCCCAATCTAACCGACCCAAAGCTCTTAGATCGATTGCTAGAAAAGGGTCAATTTTTATCTTTTGAACTGGGAAAAACGCTAATGGAACCTGGCCAGTTTATCAAGGCAGTGCCTTTGGTGTTAGAGGGATCGATTAAGATCATGCGAGTGGATGAAGATGGAAAGGAGCTCTTTTTGTATTACCTCGAAGCAGGAGAAACCTGTGCCCTTTCGTTGACCTGTTGCTCGGCAGCAAGACCAAGTGAAATCAAAGCGATTGTAGAAGAGAAAGCCTCCTTACTTTTTATTCCAATTCAAGTTCACGAGCAGCTCGTGGATGAATTTAAGCAATGGAAGGAGTTTGTCTCGACCACCTACCAGCACCGTTTTCAAGAGATGCTGACCGTATTGGATGCGGTGGCTTTCAAGCGAATGGACGAGCGGTTGATGAACTACATTGTCACCAAGATGAAGCAATTGAAGTCCAATGAATTGCATACTACTCACCAAGAAATAGCCAATGAATTGGGAACTGCTCGAGAGGTAATCTCGAGACTCTTGAAGCAATTGGAAAAGAAAAAATGGATCGAATTGGGTCGAAATGTCATCTACATTCGAGACGACTTCGAAGAGTTGATTGCCAAATAGTTAACGCAAAACGAGTAAGGGTACCTAAAAACCCCTCTCACACCACCCAATTTGATATCATTGCCATAAAAAAAACCACCTCGTTTGAGGTGGTTTCTGTTGGTAAATTTGGTAAACCTATTTTTATGTTTTTTTTTATTATTAATGCTGAATTTCGCATCGATAAATGGGTTTAATTAGTTTGATTTTTCTCTGGAAAACTGAGTAATTGTATCAATTTTTCCATCCAAGTTGAAGCTGAAAATCTCCATTAGATTTTTCTCCCAAACGGTACCATCTTTTTTTACACGCTTCTCTGTGGAGTATACCATAATTCCTGAAGCAGGATCGGTATCTTTTATTTTAAAAGGAAGAATAATAATTGGTTTCCAATCTATTGACGTGTAATTGGCGAACCAGGAAGAAAGGCTTTCTTTGGTCATTTTGTTGATTGATCCATCAATATTATTAACCGTTACGACATCTGCCAATACAGCAAATACTCCTTGGACATCCATCGCATTGTTTACTTTCGCCCAATTTTCAATTGCAGCGACTTCACCGCGGTTTGAAAATTGGAGTGCTCTCCCATTTACCTCAGATCCTGGCGTACTATCGATGTATTTTCCTCCGGAGGTTTTACCGAATTCATTCGTTGCAGGAATAGAAGAGTATTGTACTATGTTTTCGATTTTTCCAGCTTCGTCGATGAAAAACATCTCAAAGAAATTCATGCTTTGTTTTGATCCATTTTTAAAAACTCGGTCTTCCGTCGATTGAACCAGGACGATTTCATTACTAGAACCTTCTACCTTGATAGGTACCATGGCCATTGGTTTGTTGCTCACAGACTTTAATGTTTCCATACTTTTCTTATGACCTTCCCCACCTCTTTTAACATATTCATCTGACCAAAGTAAAACTTCTGCGTCGTGGTCAACGGCATTGAATGCGTCAACCGCTTTCAAAACTGTTTGGACACTTTTTTCAGAACCTAATTGGAAGCTTTTTCCTTTGTCTTCTTGGACAAAAATTTTACCTGCCTTTTGTTGGGCATTTGTAATAAATGAAGCAGCTACGAATGCGCTCAACAGTAGTAATTTTTTCATGAATTTTTAATTGCTTGATTTCCAGCAATAAAATTTAATTTATTCTTATTTCAAAATAATTTACCTTGAATTTTGTATCTTTTTGATACTTATGATACAGCTTATTTTGTGGGTTAAATGACTAGAGATAGACTTTTTTTTTATGCTGTATAACCTTTGAACCGGAAAAAATACGGATGGAACTTAGCTAATTTATCAAGGCTATTCCTTCGAGACGACTTCGAAGGGTTGACTGCCAAATACTTAACGCAAAACGAGCAAAGGTACCTCGGTGTGAAAAGCCATTTGAATTGAATCACTCTTGGTGAATAGTTCTTCCAAAAAGCCTTGTTGTGCATGACACATCACCAAAATCCCTGGCTTTGATTGCATGTGGGTTCGAAGTGTTTCCGTTGGCTTTCCTCCACTTAGGGCTATGAATTCTGGTTTTAGGCTTGGATACTTTTTGCTAAGGTGATACTTCATACCCAACTCCAAAAGCTCCTGCTTGAAAAGTTGTTTTTCACTAGATCGAACATGGACCACCTGAAGTTGTCCCTTCCATTTTTTAATTTGAGTAGCTACCCAATTGAGAAGTGGAGGTTCGTGATCGGCAAATCCTAAGCCAAGCACAAATTGCTTCAAGTTGGTTTTGAATGCTGCTGCAGGAACAACCAACACGGGACAAGGGGATTCTCTAATTATTCGAACTGCCACAGTACCGATTAGGGTTTTTGTAATCCCGCTTGCACCTTTCGTTCCCATCACGATCAAGTCGGCTTTTTGTTTTGCGGCTAGCTGGGTGATTTGTAGGGCAGGATTACCTTCTACTAGTCTAAATTTCATGGAGATAGGAGAATCCCCATGGCTTGCAAGCAATTCTCTTCCTCGTTTTTTTCCTTCCTGAAGCTGCTGCTTTGTGAAAAATTCGACTTTGCTTGCAAAGTCATAGTGCGTTTCAACCACATGGAGAAGCGTGATGCGATCCAACTTTGAAGTAGCGAGGGCTAGGGCAAAGTCAAGGGCTTTGAGGGAATTGTCCGAAAAATCTATTGGAACGAGGTAGTGCATACTTAAAAAGAATTTAGAGGTTAGTAAATGAACGTAAGTAGCAAGCTGATTGGTCATGCCTAGGAATCAGGCAGGCCTGGAATTGAAAAAACTTAGGAAAGTATACGGATGGTAGCGAGCTAAAGTTTAGGGATTTGGGTAGTCATGTAACATTTGTCACCGCTTTTAAGGAGCCGAGGGCGCTACTTTTGAGAAGTAAATTCTAACTTGCCTACGGAATGGATAGTATGGTGATTATCGGTTTTGCTGCCTCAATTTTTATTGGTGTCAGCTTGGGTCTGATTGGCGGTGGCGGTTCTATTTTAACCGTTCCTGTTCTCGTTTATATTTTGGGTGTGAACCCTGTCTTGGCCACTGCTTATTCCTTATTTGTAGTGGGTAGTACCTCTTTGGTTGGTGCGGCAACGTACATGAAAAAAGGATTGGTAAATTACAAAACAGCCTTGGTATTTGCTATCCCCTCCTTCATTGCAGTTTTTTTAACACGAAAATTTTTGGTGCCGGCGCTTCCAGACCCGTTGTTTACTGTTGGTGAGGCAATCATCACCAAAAACATTGGAATCATGGTTTTCTTTGCCTTGATCATGTTGGCAGCATCTTACTCCATGATTACTTCTAAAAAATGTGTGGATTGTGATGAAAATGAACCAGTTGTATTCAATTTTCCGATGATTGCACTAGAAGGCTCAGTGGTAGGGTTGATTACGGGGATTGTAGGTGCAGGTGGAGGATTTTTGATCATTCCAGCCTTAGTTTTGCTAGCCAAGCTGCCCATGAAAATGGCGGTTGGCACCTCTTTGTTGATCATTGCTGCCAAATCCCTTATAGGATTCTTAGGAGATCTTTCTACTCAGACCATTGATTGGCAAATGCTGCTTATCTTCACTTCGCTGTCCATTGTCGGTATTTTTATCGGAAGTGCCTTATCCAAAAAAATAAATGAGAAAATTCTGAAAACAGGCTTTGGTTGGTTTGTGTTAGTCATGGGAATTTACATCATTACCAAAGAATTATTAGCAATTTAACCCGCGATGCAAGAATACATTCAGGTCTTCTTAGATGGGTATTACGGGTATTGGAATTACCTCAGCTCTGAAATTCTGTACCCCTCGTGGCACAACTATTTTTGGTGGTTATTGGGAATTTCTATGGTAGTTTGGAGCCTTGAACTGGTGTTCCCTTGGCGCAAAAACCAGGCTGCCATTCGAGAAGATTTCTGGTTGGATGGCTTCTACATGTTTTTCAACTTCTTTCTATTCTCTTTGATTGGCTACAATGCGGTTTCCAATGTTGCTGTTGAAGCATTCAATGATTTTCTTGCGCTCTTTGGAATCAATAACCTAGTTGCATTTCAAATTGCCTCCTGGCCAGTTTGGTCTCAATTCTTGCTGCTATTTGTAGTGGCAGACTTTATTCAATGGAACGTACACCGTTGGCTGCATTACATCCCTTGGCTTTGGGAGTTTCATAAAGTACATCATTCGGTTGAGCAAATGGGCTTTGCTGCACACCTGCGCTACCATTGGATGGAGACGATTGTCTACAAGTCGGTCCAATACATTCCACTTTCCATGATTGGCTTTGGGCTGGATGACTTTTTCATCTTGCACTTGGTCACCATCTTGATTGGTCATTTAAACCATGCGAATGTCAAAATCACCTACGGTCCCTTGAAGTATGTGTTGAACAATCCGGTCATGCATTTGTGGCACCATGCCAAAGATGTTCCTCCTGGAACTTATGGAGTGAATTATGGGATTTCACTCAGCCTTTGGGACTATTTGTTTGGAACAGCCTATATCCCCAATCAAAATGCAAACGAGCCATTGGGTTTTGAGGACCAAGAAACTTTCCCAAAGACATTTTTGCAACAACTTACCCACCCATGGAACAGCAAGAAGTAAAGCCGACCAAGTTCTACAATGACTTGAAAATGGTGCTACTTTTATGTTTTATCCTTGGGTTGGCACCATTTTTTCCAGAACCCCACATTTGGGGTAAAATCCGTTGGGTGGCTGGTGGTGCAGTAGGGATGGGGGTCATGGATTGGGCTGATTTGCTCTGGCATGGTGCACCCTGGATTTTAGTAATTCGCTTGGGAGTACTTGCTGTCCAAAAAAGAAGAAAAAATAAGGCGATCTAAGGCCTTAGCGTGACTTTTATTACCGAAGTTCAGGTACTTGGAGTCGTAGCTTTTTTGTTAGCGCTTGGGCATTTTATTCATTGCAATTCCCTTTTGCATCCTGGATTTGAAGGTAAGCAGGTCTTCCGGGGCTTTTTTGCTGTGTTTGGTACTGCGGCCCTGCACCCGAGCACGCCACATTTTGAATGAACTTTTCTTCATGTGGAGGCGCATCAATTGAATGGTCTCCCCCTCGCTAATTCCAAATTGACTCAAAATGGCATCAAAAGGGGTGCGATCCTCCCAAGCCATCTCAATGATGCGATCAATATCCGAGAGCGGAAGCTCTTTTAATTTTTTCATAATCTTAAAACCTTGAGCGGCTCCCAAGGTTTTAAGATTATGAAAATTTCTGTGGTTTGGTTGAAGCGTGATTTGAGGTTGAGCGATCACCAACCCTTGGCTGAAGCC
>CAMCBC010000082.1 GCA_945872775.1 Spirosoma fluviale
GCTTCACTTGACTCTCCTCATTTTCTGCCTTCAGGATCTTATCAACCAAGGGGTGGTTGCCATTGATGGCTACCTTGTAGCTATCTGGTAGGCTTCCGTAGAAACTCATCGGTCCACCTCCTGTTTGCGCCATGTCCTTCATACGGCGCATCCACTCTTCCATGGTGATGGTCACAGGCATTTCCTCGGGACTTAGCCCTTCGATATCCACGGTGTAGGTCTTGTTGGCAATGGCTTTTTCAAAAAGCTCCTTCACAGACTTGCTCTGATCTTCAGTGAGCAGATTGGCATAGGTGGAATCCTTTTGAATCAACTTTTCTACCACATCGGAATCCACACGCTTGAGTTGGGTTTTTTCCAACTTGGACTCAATGTGCTGTATGAAATGGTTGTCGATCGGAGAATCCAGCACCAACACATCGTATTCCTTCTTGAGTGCCGAATCGATAAAGCTATCTTGCTTCTTTAGGTCTGTGGAGTACAAGTACACCAGCTGCTCGCTTTTGTCGGTTTGGGTAGGCAACACCTTTTCACGGTATTCGTCAAGCGTGTAGTATTCCTCCTTGGTGTTTTTGAGCAAGGTAAATTCCTTCCCCTTCTCGTAAAACTTCTCCTCGGAAATCATGCCATACTTCACAAATAGGCCAATATCTCCCCACTTTGCTTCGTATGCTTTGCGGTCTTTCTTGAATAGCTCAGAAAGCTTATCCGCTACTTTTTTGGTGATGTAGTTGTTGATCTTCTTCACGTTGCCATCGGCCTGCAAGAAGCTTCGTGACACGTTGAGCGGAATGTCTGGAGAGTCAATCACCCCATGAAGCAGCATCAAAAACTCCGGCACAATGTCCTTTACCTCGTCAGTGATAAACACCTGACGGCTAAAAAGCTTGATCTTGTTGCGCTGCAACTCAAAGTCATTTTTGACTTTCGGGAAATACAGCACGCCGGTCAAGTTGAACGGATAGTCCACATTCAAATGAATCCAGAACAAGGGATCTTCACTCATCGGATACAAGCTCTTGTAGAAAGCTAGGTAGTCCTCGTCTTGCAGGTCACTTGGAGACTTGGTCCAAATAGGCGCCGTGGTGTTGAGGATGTTGTCCACCTCTACAGACTTCCATTTCTTCTCTCCCTTGCCGTCTACGCCATCTTCTACGGATTCGGATTTGGTGCCAAACTTAATGGGGATGGGTAGAAACTTGCAGTACTTGTCCAAGATGCCCTGCAACTTCCACTTGTCGAGAAATTCGACAGAATCCTCATTGACATGAAGGATGATGTCCGTTCCGCGGGTCTTCTTCTTTCCTTTTTTGATTTCAAACTCTGTACTTCCGTCACAAGTCCAAATCGCTGGCTCAGACCCTTCTTGGTAGGATAGGGTATGGATTTCTACATTTTTGGCCACCATAAAGGCAGAATAGAAACCCAAACCAAACTTGCCAATGATCTCGTTGGCGTCTTTGGCATCCTTGAATTTCTCCACAAACTCCGTGGCTCCAGAGAATGCAATCTGGTTGATGTATTTTTTGATTTCCTCAGCAGTCATGCCGAGTCCTTTGTCGGAGATGGTGATGGTCTTCTTTTTCTCATCAAAAGACACCTCTACGGTGAGGTCACCTAATTCTCCTGCATACTGACCTAATGTCGCAAGTCGCTTGATTTTTTGAGTTGCATCTACTGCGTTGGAGACCAATTCACGAAGGAATATCTCATGATCAGAATAGAGGAATTTCTTAATAATCGGGAAAATGTTCTCGGTATGTATCGAGATCGTGCCTTTTTCCTGCATGGGCTTACATCGGTTTAGTTAATAGTAAAATGATTCTACCCTAGTTTAGCAAGGCCTATTCCAAGTCTAAAAAAATGACAAGATGTCAGCAAAAAAAAATGAAAAATGTATCCTTCACGACCCAACTCAAGGTCGGGCAGCATAAGTAAAGTCCAACGGATTTGGAAAGTCAAAAGTGAAGCCGGTGTCCCTAATTTTTTCAGAACTAATCCATCTTCCTACTTTTTCATCGGCAGCATCCTGATAGCTTACTGGGGGAAGGATTCCTAATGTGCTTGAATTATTTGCATAAACCTCTCTTCGAAATGGATGCTCAGGTGCTACCCCATTGAAGGTTTGATTCCAAAGCCCCTGATTGATCACCCAAGCCACCATCCGGGCGGCATCTGCTTGATGGATAAAGTTGACTCGGGTATGCCCAACCACCTGCTCCTTCCCAGAAAAATAAGTTCCTGGAATCCGATCTGCACCCATCAATCCTCCCATGCGCAACACGGTCAATTGATAGCTTGACGGAGATTCCATCAAGGCTTCTGCTTGATGCAAGACTAGATTGCCCGCATTACTTGTGTTGATCGGTTCCGCCTCTGTGTAGAGCGAGGATTTGCTTTCATTGGGATAGATTCCTGTGCTAGAGATAAAAATCAGTTGCTTCACGGATGATCTTGTAATTAACTCCCGTAAGGAAGCAAGCTGCTGTAGGTAAAGTTCCCCATCCCCCTGCCTACTTCGAGGAGGTAGCGTCACCACCATAATCTCCGAATCAAATAGTCGAGAATAGTCTGTTCCCTCGGGAGCGGGGGTTAGGGAAAATTGGACTGCATCCAGTCCTCTTTTTCGAAGAATTTCCACTTTTTCTAGGCGAGTAGATGACCCAAGCACCTGGTAACCCTGGCTTTGTAAAAGCAAACCAGTAGCCTCGCCGAGCCATCCCAAACCAATAATTGAAACCTTCTTCATGCCTTGAAAAACTAGTGAGGAACTGGAAAAATCCCCTAAGTCGGAATTAAAGAAAAAACCTCCTTTTCGGAGGTTTGTTTATTCTTTTTTAGGAAGCGTACCCAAAAGGTAATCCCAGAGGGGTGAACTCACCCCAAAAGCTGAGTCTGGATTTTTGTAATGATGGATGGCATGGTTGACCCACAAGACCTTGAGAAAATTCTTCGGCGGATTGTAGACATGCACTACATAATGAACCCCCAAATACCCAGAGTATCCTAGCAGAAATCCAGGTAAAAAATAGAGCGCAAAATCTCCCATCAACAGGTTAAATACCAAGTAAAGAATTGCAGCATAGGCTGCACTTACAAAGGGAGGCATGGCCAAGCGGTCTTTGTCCTTAGGGTAATCGTGGTGTACCCCATGGACGTTGTACTGCAACTTATCCTTGAGCGGCGTGTCGGGCTCCATGTGGAAAAAATGCTTGTGCATCATGTATTCCACAAAGGTAAAAGCAACTATCCCTAACACTGCCACTGCCAATCCGAAACCAAAAGGTATCGAAGTGGCCGTCACCCCGTAAAATAGAGACACAGACGAAATGGCCAAAAACAGGGTAATGGGTATGGAAATATGTGTTCTTGAAATGCGTTCAAGAAATGGATTAGAAAATATCTGAGCCGATCCAAAATTATCGGGCCGATCCAATCTCCCAATCTTTTTCATAGCAAATAGTGGTTTAGGTAGTTTTCAAAAATTGTTCTCTACTAGAGGTTTTAACTATCCTACAAAAATAAGGGTTTCGAATTTTATAAAATTTTTTCTAAAGACTGATTTAACTCATCTTTTCTTCCACTGTTAACGCAATTGTTTTACGGTAATAATCCTCGTATTTCGGGAGGATTTGGTCGATGTCAAATTCTTTGGCTCGCGCCAAAGCCCGCTCTTTAAATCCTGGCAAATTGGCCTTGTCTAAAATAAACAAAGCTTTTTTGGTCATGTCCTCCACATCACCTACCTCGCAGGCAAAGCCTGTAATTCCATCCAAGTTAAGCTCAGGAATCCCTCCTGCATTGGAAGACAAGACCGGAACTTCACAGGCCATCGCCTCCAAGGCAGCAAGTCCAAAGCTTTCTTTTTCAGAAGGCATCAAAAATAGATCTGCCACAGACAACACCTCTTCGACTGCCTCCAATTTACCCAAGAAACGAATGTCTTCGCAAGTACCTAGCGTACGGCAGAGTCGCTCCATTTTATCCCGCTCAGGCCCATCTCCTACCAAAAGCAACTTGGCAGGAATCTCTTTGCGCACATTGTAAAACACATGAATGACATCCTCTACTCGCTTTACCTTTCGGAAATTGGAGGTATGGACCAAAAGCATTTCCCCATTGGGACAAATAGCCAGTTTAAAATGATCCTTGCGCTGCTTTTTGAAGCGATCCAAATCAATAAAATTGGGGATCACTTGGATGTCTCGCTTGACGTCGAAGTAAGCATAGGTTTCCTTTTTCAAATCCTCTGAAACTGCCGTAACCCCATCGGATTGGTTGATGGAAAAAGTTACTACCGGTTCGTAACTCGGATCTTTTCCTACCAAGGTGATGTCTGTACCATGCAGCGTCGTCACCACAGGAATTGAAATGCCATGAGTTTTGAGTATTTGCTTGGCCATGTAAGCGGAGGAAGCATGCGGAATCGCATAATGCACGTGCAGCAAGTCCAAATTTTCGTACTTGACCACACTCACCATCTTACTGGCAAGGGCCAGCTCGTAGGGAGCAAACTCAAATAAGGGGTAACTCTTAATGTCTACCTCGTGGTAGAATAGGTTTTCGCTAAAAAAATCCAGCCGCATGGGCTGCTTGTAGGTGATAAAATGTACTTCATGGCCCACTTTCGCAAGTCCTTTGCCCAATTCAGTGGCTACCACTCCACTACCTCCGAAGGTAGGGTAACAAACTATTCCTATTTTCATTACTGGATTGAGCTTTACTAACCTTCTGATAACACGCTTCAACTATGGTTTTGTTCAAAATAAAAGATTTTTATGCTTTCATTTTCTTATAAAAAGCGCAAGGAAGAAAAAAACTAATCCATTACTCCGCAAAAATCTAATTAATTTACCAAACAAATTGCAATCCCTATGAAACATACTTTTCTCCTAATCGGACTAGTTCTCCTTGGTTGGGCATGCACCCCCGCTACCAAAACGGATTCCGGAAATGAAAAAATAGATCCCCTCGCCTATTGGGGAGAAAATCCTTGGCCTGAGATTCGCAAAAAACGCATCAACAGCCTATTGCCCGAAGCACTAAAAAATGCAAATGTGGCCAGCTGGCTAGTCATCTGTCGTGAAAATTACAACGACCCCATCGCAACGCATGTTGGAGGAGAAAATGCGAGTGGCACCGCAGCATTCCTTTTTTATGCAGATGAATCGGGTTTTCATTCCCTTGCCTTTTCCCCAGAAGGAGAAGCCAAAGCACTCGAAGACCTCGCCATCCATGAAAAGGTAGAGCGAATCCCAAGAGGAGAGTCAGCAGTGGCCAAAGCAGTCGCTTTCATCAAGGAAAAAGGATTTCCAACCGTTGCGATCAATTCCTCCGCAAGCAACGAAATGGCCGATGGCCTTACCCATAGCCAACACGAGGAGTTGATTGCCTTGATGGGTAGTGACAAAAACAAACTAGTGTCCTCTGAGGAGCTCGTGTACGAATGGCTCTCCATCAAGCTCCCTGAAGAGGTAGAAATCCTCAAGAAAGCGGCACAACTCGCCTCTGATTTCCAAGAGGAAGCCTACGCCACGATTGTTCCAGGCAAAACCACCGATGCAGATGTAGCTAAATTTTTGAAAGCCAAGATGGCAGAATATGGCGTGACAGATGCTTGGCACCCTGACCAAAACCCGAATGTCAACTCAGGTCCTGACCGCGGACATTCACATGCCACGGACAAAATCATTCAACCAGGAGATGTAATCCAAACTGACTTTGGAGTGAAATTATACGGAATCTGGGTGAGTGACATCCAGCGCTTTGCCTACGTATTGAAAGAAGGGGAAACTAGCGCTCCCAAGGACATACAGACCTACTGGGAAAATGGAAAAGCCGGTAGCCGCATTGCGCTTGCCGCTATGAAGCCAGGCGTAAAGGGAGAAGATGTAGACCGAGCGCAACGCGATCTTATGGATGCCAATGGATCCTTGTATGTGCCCTGGAGCACAGGCCACCCGGTAGGCTATGTGGCGCACGATGTGGGACCAAATCTTGGTGGTGCACGCATTCCTACACCACGACCTGCAGCACAGAAACTCCTGAAAAAAGGGATGACATTCGCCTTCGATGGGTTTCACTGCTGGAAGCAGGCAGATGGAACTGAAAAAACCATCTCCGTGGAAGAAATGGCCGTGGTGAATGAAAACGGAGCCACTTACCTGATTCCCCCTCAAGAGGAATTGATTTTGGTGGGGAAAAAGTAAATTTCTAGGATTCTAAATAGCCAAAAGCCAGGTTTCCCTGGCTTTTGCTTTTTCTACTTTTCGCATGCTAATCTTAAAACTTTAAGATCAAGTTGAAGCGCTAGAATCCCTTCCCAAAGGGCGACAAATTTTAACTTTTTCAATCATTCAATTTTGCAATTGGTTACCTTTGAACAACCAAAATCTTCACTCTCCATGAACGAGCGCTACCTGCAGCGCGGAGTTTCCGCATCCAAAGAAGACGTACACCAAGCCATCTCCAAATTGGACAAGGGTCTTTTTCCAAAAGCCTTTTGCAAAATTGTGGAAGACACCTTGGGCAACGACCCCGAGTACTGCAACATCATGCATGCGGATGGAGCTGGGACCAAATCCTCTTTGGCTTACCTGTATTGGAAGGAAACCGGTGACTTGAGCGTTTGGAAGGGAATCGCGCAGGATGCGATCATCATGAATACCGATGACCTACTTTGCGTTGGCGCCACCACCAACATTTTAGTGTCCTCCACCATCGGTAGAAATAAAAACTTGATCCCTGGAGAGGTCATTTCAGCCATCATTGAAGGCACTGAAGAAGTGTTGCAGATGCTGAGAGATCATGGGGTCAATATCGTGCTTACTGGTGGAGAAACAGCCGATGTGGGTGACTTGGTGCGTACCGTAATTGTGGACAGCACCGTAACTTGCCGCATGCGACGAGAGGACATCATTTCCAATGATCGCATTCAAGCTGGTGATGTCATTGTAGGCTTGTCATCTTTTGGACAGGCCAAATACGAAACAGCCTACAACGGAGGCATGGGTAGCAACGGGCTAACTTCTGCTCGACATGATGTGTTCCATAAAGTCTTGAAAACACGCTACCCAGAAAGTTATGACCCTGCCGTGCCCGAAGCCCTCATTTATTCGGGAAAATACCAGCTCACTGACCCTGCTCCTGGAACTTCAGTAGATATGGGAAAGCTGGTTCTATCTCCTACCCGGACCTATGCCCCCATTTTAGTAGACGTATTGAATTACATGCGTCCTCATATCCACGGTTTGGTGCACTGCTCAGGTGGCGCGCAAACGAAGGTGCTTCATTTTGTGGACAACGTACACATCATCAAAGACAACCTGTTTGATACACCACCTTTGTTTCGCGTAATCCAAGAAGAGAGTGGTACAGATTGGAAGGAAATGTACAAAGTGTTCAACATGGGCCACAGAATGGAAGTGTACCTAGACGAGCGCTATGCCGAAGAAATCATCGATATCGCCGAATCCTATGGAGTGGAAGCACAAATCATTGGTCGGGTAGAACCCCATACTGGCAAAAAAGCAACTATCCAAGGCGCCTACGGTACCTTCGAATACTAGACCCGAAGAAGCACAATTGTGCTTCGGATCAATTTTTACCTACTTCTATGCTTCGGACCTTACGTGTATTTGCTTGGGTACTAGGAATTCTTCTCCTCCTGGGAATAGCCACGCTCACTACAGTAGACCGAAGCCCTGTTCAAGATCGTTCTTCCTACCAAAGCACTTTTGCAGACCTGGATAGCAGTACCTGGAGCAGCAGCACCTCCAACTACTGGCTAGCAGGATGGGCAACAATCAATGTCACCCCAGACCAGCCTGCAGAGCTCGTAGGCTACTCCCCGCGAGGCCCCTACACCTTCGTTCAGGATTCCAGCCATGTCAAGGCCTTGAGTCTCAGCAATGGAACCTCAAGCATTGCCTGGCTCAATTACGAATTGCTGATTGTGCATCCCGGGCTAGCAGAAAAAATACGGGTAGGGGTCAGCCAAGCAGGAATCTCATTGGATCAACTTATTTTCACGGCTACCCATACCCACTCTGGCATGGGGGGATACATGCCTGGACTTGCAGGTTCTCTAGCCTTTGGGGGCTACGACGAGCGGGTAGTAGAGCAGTTGGTTGCTGGATCCGTGCGTGCATTACAAACGGCCCTCGCTAACCAAGACACGGTGAGCATCTCCTACAAAAAAACCAGTGTTCCGGACCTAGTTTCCAATCGTTTTATCAAAGATGGCCCCAGCGATCCTTTTGTTCGCCAAATGCTCCTGAAGCGAAAGGATGGAAAACTAGCCTCATTACTTACCTATTCGGCACATGCCACAGCCTTGAGTTCCAAGTTTATGGGACTTTCCGGAGATTACCCCGCCTACCTCACTGAGTCTTTGGAGGAAGATAATGTTGATTTTGCACTATTCGCGGCAGGCACGGTAGGAAGTCACCGACCGATGCCGGAAGGCAATACCCCAGAATTAGTGGAGGCCTACGCCCTGGCAATTTCTGAAAGGATCAGCGCAGATACCAGTAAAGTTGCCTTGCAAGGAGAATCCTTACTTCGCACGTCAAAGGTGGATATCCAATTAGGAGAACCTCAACTTCGCGTCACCACAAACTTGCGTCTGCGCCCCTGGCTCTTTCGATCCCTACTCGGTGAGGTGCCTGCCTACCTGGACATCACCCAAGTGGGAAATATCCTGTTCATTTCGAGTAGTGGGGAACTTTCAGGTGTGTTTTACGAGACTTGGGATGCCCTAGCCCAGGAGAAAGGGCTTCACTTGGTAGTTACTGTATTCAATGGAAGTTACATTGGCTACATCACGCCTGACGAATTGTACGATGCCAAATACCACGAAGTGCGTGAGATGAACTGGTTTGGACCTGGAAATGGGGACTATTTTGATCGCCTTATTCAGGAAGTCATCCGCAAAGCAAAAAATTAATCGACCGTACCATGTCCCAACGTAATTGGCTTTCCAGTATGCTTACGCTCCGCTGCCCTAAATGCAGAAAGGGACCACTTTTTCAATCTGGTCAAATTTCTAGGCCGGGAAGTTTATTCAGCATGCATTCGGCTTGTCCCCATTGCAAACAATCCTTCGAACCGGAACCAGGGTTTTACTTTGGAGCCATGTTTGTCAGCTACGGCATCAATACCGCTCTTTTTATTACTGCATGGGTCGCGCTCCTCTTTATCTATCCCAACTATTCCTTGGGCTTACTTCTTGGGATACTTGTGGTAGTGGTGTTGCTTAGTTTGCCTTTCAGCTTCCGGTTGAGCCGATCGATATGGTTGGCCTTGTTTGTACGGTTTGATTCCTCAACTGGGAATACGGGAAACCCTTAAATCCAGAGTAGCAGCCAAGGAATCCAAAAGGAGATTTCCATTCGTTGCCTTTTTGCCGTGGCCGAAAGTCCAGACTGAAAAAAAGTCAGGTAGTGCACCAAGAACACGAGGAGTAGGACGCAAGAAAAGGGACGGTAAAAGGAGGGCAATAAGATAAAGGAAGCCATGGTCCCAAAAATCCCTAGGAAGGCAAGTTTACGAATCCATAGAATCATCTGGATTGGAGGGAGGAGCATTGCAATAGAAATAAATCCATCTTGCCGATCATCTTCTCGATCCAAAAAGGAAAGCATCCATAAATTGAGCAAGGCCAATACAAAAAAAACAAGTACAAATGCCAGTGCTTGCCAGGACAAATCCTGAGCCTCGGAACGGAGTATTGGGAGCCAAAGGCTTCCAACCACATAAAACAAAGCAATGGAAACCTCTTTCAAGACGACTGGTCCTAATTTTTGAATTGCCCAGCGGCAGCCTCCCATAGCTGCAATCAGCACCAAGGTCAACTGTAACTCTTTACCCCATCCCAACCAATAAAAGGCTCCAGCTAAGCCGGCAATTACGGCTACAAGAATGCCCAGGGAAAGGACAAGCATGTTTTGTTTGTAAAAGACTCTCCGCGGGGAACTACTTCCTTTGCTTTGCCTGGCATCCAGCAGATGGTCTAGACTGTAAAGCGTCCAAACCGCCAAAGCCAGGAGCATGTAAGTTGATCCTTCCAACTGCAAATGCACAAGCTCTTGGAAAAAATACATGCTTGCCATTGCACCAAAGACCACATCCAAGGAAAGCCAAGAAAAAAGTTGTTGGAGTCGAATCAGTTTACCCATCGCCTAAATTTAAATCCATCGCAGCACAGTGCCCAATATATTGTGGATTTTTAGGTAAGTTTTTCTACATTTAAACAATTGAGCCTATACATTCTATCCAGTTGACCCTAAACCCCAACCCATGAAAACCTACTTCAGCCTCATTGCACTCCTCCTACTCCCATTTCTTTCGGTAGCGCAGGAACCCATCAAAATTGCCTTTGTTGGCAATAGCATCACCCAAGGACCTGGAAGAGAAAACCCTGGATCTTTTCCCCTGCAGGTAGGCCAAATTCTGGGTAATGCCTATGAAGTAAAGAATTTTGGTGTGAGTGGACGAACACTTTTAAAGAAAGGAGATTTTCCCTACTGGAATGAACCCCAATTTCAACAAGTAAAAGAGTTTCGCCCAGACGTCGTGCTGATCAAATTGGGTACCAATGACTCCAAACCTCAAAACTGGACCCATAAAGCCGAGTTTGTTCAAGATTACCTAGATCTCATTGCGGAATTCCGAGACCAGATGCCTTCCGATGGGAAAGTATAC
>CAMCBC010000083.1 GCA_945872775.1 Spirosoma fluviale
TTGGTCATTGATCGGAACGAATGCAAGGTACAAGCCTTGGTCTTTTGGGGCAGAAATGGGCAGTGGCGTGTCAAGGTGAGCAGGGGTACTGCTGCTTTCGCCGAAGTAATTTTTTTCGGCTTCGGCCACGAGCACTACCTCCGATTTGAGTACAGGGATGACGAAACCGTCTTCGATTTCTACTTCGATCCGTCCTCCTGGGGATACCTTGCGAATGACACCCTCTTCTTTGCCGTGTAGGACGCGTACACGATCTCCTATATTCATTTCAATGCTTTTTTGTAGGTTTCTATAGCTCTATTGCGGGCAAATTTATGCTCCACAATCGGCTGTGGGTAGCTCGAAGTCCCCAGTTCGGGCACCCATTTTTTGATGTAGCGCAGGTCTTTGTCAAACTTCTCGGTTTGGGAGTCCGGATTGAATACCCGAAAGTAAGGTTGCGCATCTGTACCTGTGCCTGCCGCCCACTGCCATCCTCCGTTGTTGGAGGCGAGTTCAAAGTCAAGTAGTTTTTTGGCAAAATAGGCCTCTCCCCATCTCCAGTCGATGAGGAGGTGCTTGGTCAGGAAGGAGGCGACGATCATGCGTACGCGGTTGTGCATAAATCCCGTTGTATTCAGTTCCCGCATTCCTGCATCCACAATGGGGTAACCAGTTCGGCCTTCGCACCAGGCTTGAAAGTCCTCCTCATTCGTGCGCCAAGGGATGCGGTCGTACTGGGGCTTGAAAGCACGGTCAACTACTTGAGGGGCATTCCCCAAGATCATCATGTAAAATTCTCGCCAGATCAGTTCATTCAAATAGGTGGCGTTGAGGGAAGCGGCTTTGAGGGCAAGGCTACGGATGGAAAGGGTTCCAAATCGGAGATGAATTCCCAATCGGCTAGTGCCACGCACCGCGGGAAAGTTGCGCTGCGCCTCGTATTCTTTGAGGATGGCGTCTTCAACTTGGGTACTTGGAATTTCAAGGGAGGAGGCTTCAAAACCCATTTCCGATAAAGTTATAAATGGAAGCGGGCTGCAGGTAAACAGGTTTTTCCAGTTGGCTTCGGGTAAGGGCTGCACACGGGTTTGCCGAAATTTTTCCAGCCAATTTCTACTGAAAGGGGTAAAGACCTTGTAGAATTCTCCGGAGCCATTTAAAATTTCCCCTGGCTCAAAGATCACCTGATCCTTAAAGGTCAGAAAGGGGATGTTTTTCTTGGCGAGCAAAGCTTCTACTTTGGCATCTCTAGATTGGGCATAGGGTTCGTAATCCCGGTTGGTGTAGACTGTTTGAACCTCAAACTCCTGGACTAGCTCCTGAAAGATTTGCTCAGGTTGGCCATACCTGACTAGCATGGAACTCCCTTGTTTTTCAAAGAATGCTTTCAGGCTGGCGATCTTTTTGTATATAAAGGAGACCCGGGCATCGGTTTTGTCCTCCAAGGCATCTAGGATGTGGCGGTCAAAAATAAAGAGCGGTAGCACTTGCTCTTCTTGTTGCAAGGCGTAAAAAAGTGCTGTTTGGTCTTCTATTCTTAGGTCGCGGCGAAACCAGCACAGGCTAATTTTTTTCATGAGCGTTCTTTTGGTAGAGAATACCGAGGAGCTGGAAATTGTTTAAAAATTGTAGTTTATTGTCAACGGTTGACAGTCCACAGACGACAGCCGTTTTGTAGTAGCACATAGTCTAGCTTCCAAATTTTAATTCGTTTTTCATTTGGTGAGCACAATTCACTGTGGACCGTGAACCGTTAGCTGTTGACCATTTGACAATCAATTCTCCTTTGGAGGAATTTTTTCATTTTTCACCGGCGGAATGTAATCGTCCTGTAGGGGTTGGTTTTCGAGCTTGATGGGTTTCCAATTTTCTTTTACCCCATAATCTTCTCGCAAAAAGTCATCGGAATCCTGTTGTTTAAGACGTTCGGCCTTTCTTCGGGCGAGTTTTCGGAAGAGCTCGGAAAAAGAATTGAAGGATACGTTCTGCGTCACAGATGCACCGTAAGAAAGCACATTTTGGGACAAGGAAAGCGAGGTAAAGGTATTGAAATTGTTGCGGTTGAAGATGCGAAGGCGGTAGACGCCATCTTCGGTAATCAAGTATTCCGCTTGCCAATCGCCAATGATGGAGGCTGCACTAGCCGCTCCTCTGTTGTCGGTAAATCCACCGTCTCGGGATACACGCAGTCGTCCGTCTAGGAAGGTTCTTGCCACACTGATCTGGAAGTTTTCAAGGGCGTTTTGATCCATCGTAGCCAAGTCAATTGATACCTCCAGGTTTTTGTCCAGCTGTCCCATAAATCGGTTGATTTGGGAGGAAAGCAGGTTACCCAAGCTAGAGGTGAGTGTAGAGCCTCCCGAAAACTGTCCTTGCGGAGATAGACTTTGCGCTACAATGACTGAAAACACCTGCCGATTCATCTCTTGTTCATCTGCTGCCACGCGATTTTGGAAGGCAGAAATGGTTGTTTGCACATCTCCACTGGAAGGGAAGGCACTGAAGTCAAACCCAAATTTGAAGGTAGGGGAGAGCAATTCTCCTTGGAGGTCCATCAATACCTTGACGGGGAATCGGCGACGCATCTGACTATTTTCCTGTTCGGTACTATTCGCATTGAGTAGGGGCTGCAGCGACACATTCTCTTGGTAGCTGGCTTTTAGGTTCATGATACCCGTGTAAGGATCTCCATACCAGGTGATTCGTCCGCCCGGTTGGACGATGAACTGTTTTTTGACCACGTTGTAGAGGGAGAAATTGTACTTTCCTTCTACGATGTCGTAGTTGCCGGCAAGCGAAAAATTGCCCTGCGTATCCACATTCATGTTGAGTGTGCCCCTGCCTCGGCCTTGGATACTTTCTTCCGTTTTTGGATCGATGATGATCTCTGTAAATGCATCTGGGGTAATGTCTAGAATAAAATTCATTCGGACATTTTCAATTTCCAATCGGTTGACTTCTTCTGCCAGCGCACGAATGCGCACCGTATCTTGGACGTTGATTACTTGGATAAAGTCCTCTTGGAATTGTTCCTTTGAGCTTGTCAGCGGAATGGAAATTCGGGTGTTGGGTCGCGATGTAACTCGGGCAGTTACGTCCAAGTTGCTCGTGCTTCCTTTGATTGCGAGGCTACCTGTAGCATAGGCAGTTCCAAAGAAAAGTTCATTGTCTTTGGCGCTGGTGTTCAAGACCTGAAAGTTGGTCAGCTGGGAGTTGATATCTAAGAATATGGAAGAAAATCCTTGGTGATTGATGCCGCCTGTGAAGGTGGCACGGTTTCCATTGAGATCCCGCATGGCGAGGTCTTGAAAGCTAACTTGTGAAGGTTGGAATAACAGACTGCCGTCCAACTGGTAGGAGGTATTCATGTAATTGACACGAAATTTCCCCTGATTTACCCGAGCAGTTCCAAGGAGTTCGGGTGAGTCTAAGTTCCCTTGAAGTTGGAGGTTTCCTGTGAGAGTTCCTCCCAAGTTGGAAATGTATTTGGACAGGAAAGGCTCAAAAATTACCAGGTTGGCTTCGGTGAGTTTGGTGTCAAAATCTAGGTTTTCAGAGTCTAAATCCACCGTTCCATCAATGGCAATTTTCTTTTGGGCATTGAAGTAGTTTTCAAGATTGAGCCGTAGGTCTCTTGCTTCCATGGCTGCGGAGAGGTCGATTTCTCCAATAGGAAAATCGTTAATTTCTAGACCTTCCACATGAAGAGATCCAGCAAGGGTAGCTTGATCTTGGAGGGACGCGAGTTGGAATTTGCCATCGGCGATCCCTTCCACGTCCAAGGCGCTGATGGTATTGAGTAGGTCGAGGGAGACGCCTTTGATGTCCAGCTCCAGGCTTTCTTCTGGATTGGGACCGATTTTTCCTTCCAGGCCGAGCGACTGACCTTCATTGGCTATACGGAGGTTGGAGAAGGAGATGCTTCCATCTTTTAGGCTCACCAAGTTAGTGGGGTCAAACTGCCATTCTCGGTTCAATACACGTAGAAGGGAAGGCTTAAATTTGAGGAAGGTGCCTGCATTCGTAAAGCTCGTTTCCGCTTCAATTCTCGCCTTACTCTGGGTGGAGTCTTGGTCCAAACTCAGGAGGAGATCCAAATTGGTTTGGTCCCAAATTGCTTCCACACCCAGATTGGTAAATCCTAGGGTTTCTCCTACTGCTTGCTTTTTGGAATAGACATAGAAGGAAGCCAAAATATCATTACTGTTGATGATTTTGGAGGTATTGAAGTCAATGTTGGTATCAAAAGCAGTATTGCCTTTGTAGGTGATGGTATCCAAGGAGGTGAAAAAGTTGAAGACCGTATTTTCTGTAGTTTGATAAAAGGCCCCTTCCAAAATGGTGTTTTTGGAGATGCTGAGTTCGGGTTCAAATAGGTGGATGATCGGATTGATGTCCCGCATGCGGATATTTAAGTCCAGGTTGTAATTCTCTGAAAAATTTGCTTTTAAGTCTGCCAATGGTGGAGTTTCATTGAGCAGAATGGAGAGGTATTGCTTACCGAGTACTTGGAGATCCTTACTCATTTGCTCCAGCTCAAACTGTCCGGATGCTGCCATCACTAGATAGTCAGAGTTTAGGGAAAGTGTGCGTGTGCCCCCTGCGAAAAGGGACTGCAGGAAAAAATCACCTGCATCCAGGGAGCGGTCCTTGTATCCTACTTTGAGATCCCTAATCCGGGCAATTCCTTGGACATCATCCAGTGTGATTCCTCGCGTATCCATATCCAACTTGCCGCTAAGGGAAAGTGGGGTTTCAGTGAGATTGATTCGATCCAAAAAGGCAGTTTCAAGGTCTACTACGAGTTTGACCGAGTCAATGCCCTCGTTCAGGTTGAGGGATCCGGTGATCTTGGATTTGAGATTGGGATCGTCTATGGATAGGTTACCGCGAAACAAGTTGAGTCCATAGATTGCGTCTGTTTTGATCCCCGTGTAGCGGTAGTTGTTGATGCCAATTTCGCTGATGCTCGCATTGAGGTCTACCAGTGCTGTTTCCAAAGAGTTGCCCTTGGCTTGGACGGTACCTTCTAGGGAAACCTTTTGAAAAAGGGAAGGATTTTCTAGGATTAGACCCAAATCTAAATTTTCAACACGCAAGCGGGAGGTGATGGTGGTGAGTTTTTCCTTGCGCTCGTAATCTATTTTTCCATTCAGGCTGCCAATGTTGGTTCGGAATGAGCCATTGGTGGTGAAGCGATGCAGCATGCCAGTGAGGTCCGCGTCAAAACGGATGGTGTTGAATTTATTCAATTCCTTTTGGGCCTCGGAATTAAGGTAAGGGTTCAAGTCATTGGCGGAGATGACTGAATTTTTTAGGTCTAGCCGGAGAAAAGTGCTGTCCAGTTGGGGGAGACCATCGATTTGAAAAGATCCAAAAAGTGCGGTTTTCTTTCCCATACGAACCAGGAATTGATCTGTGCTGAGGTCTGAAATCGTTCCGCTCAGCGTTCCGCTCAAATTCACCGCGTCTTCGATGGCGGGTAGGGAAGTTGCAAATCGGCGGATATCGGAGAGATCAAGTACCGTTTCCTCGAAGGACAGCGTGAGTTGTACCTGGTTGATAAAATCACCGTAACCTTTAGGGCCCTTGGGCTCGAGGAGCAGGTAGTTTTGGATCCTACTTTTGTCGGTTTGGAGATCCAGATTTTTCAATTCCAAAGCCTCCGGGCTGTATTGAAGCTGTGTTTTGAATTGATTGACCTGTAGTCCAGTGAAGCGCTCTTTTCCACTCAAGTTATCCAATGCTAATTCCAAATTGGATCCATCCAATCGGAAGTCAGACGCATTGGCTGTGAGCTCGATCCATTCCATACGGTTGTAATCCCAGCCTTCTATGACGGGAGCAGCTTTCAGATTGGTGTAGGCAAAGGTGGTTTGGCGAAGCTCCAAGGAATTGATAAAAAATCGAGCGGTAGGAGCTTCGGTGGATGTGCTCCCAAATGCTTTTCCAAGTGCTGCAATCCATCGGTTGATGTTTAAGGTAGAATCGCCAGCATGGTTGATCAGGTGAATGCGTGCTTTTTCTACACGGATATGGTCAAGCTGTGGATCTCCTGGGGGCAGGAGGGAGAAGATCGAAAAGTCTGCATAGAGCTGCTCCGCGCCAATCATCAAGCTGTCCTGCTGATCAAAGACCTGCACCTTTTCCAAGGTGACCGCATCCCACCAGCTCAGTTGGATGCTTCCAATTTCAGTACGAAAGTTTGTTTTTTCGCTGAGGGATTGCGTGACTTTGTCTACAAGCCAGTTTTGAACGGAGGGAACTTGAAGGAAGAGGCCGAGCGCGATGAGTAGGAGTAGCATGGAAAAGACAGACCAACTCACTACTCGGAAAGCTTTGTGTAAAAAATCCGTAACTTTGGCCTTATTTTCCAATGGGTACAACCGATATTTCTATACTTGCTATTGAGTCTTCCTGTGACGAGACCTCTGCTTCCATTATAGTTAATGGCAAAGTACTCAATAATATTGTGGCTACACAATCAGTACACGAAAAATATGGGGGTGTAGTTCCAGAATTGGCATCTCGAGCGCATCAGGAAAATCTAATCCCTGTGGTTCATGAGGCACTTTCTACCGCAGGAATTTCCAAAAAGGAGCTTGCGGCTATTGCGGTGACCCGAGGTCCAGGATTGATGGGATCGCTACTGGTTGGAGTGAGTTTTGCAAAGGCATTTGCCAAATCCCTAAACATCCCGCTGATTGATGTCAATCACATGCAGGCCCATGTTTTGGCCCATTTTATTACGGAGCCAAGGCCGAAATTTCCATTTATTTGTTTGACCGTCAGTGGAGGCCATACTCAATTGGTGCTGGTAACCGATCACTTGACGATGGAGGTGATTGGAGAAACGCAGGACGATGCCGTAGGGGAGGCTTTCGACAAAACAGCCAAGCTACTCGGCCTTCCTTATCCAGGAGGCCCTTTACTCGATCGACATGCAAAAGAGGGCAATCCAAAAGCCTTTACTTTTCCGATTACCCGGATGCCAGGTTTGAATTATTCTTTTTCAGGAATTAAGACAGCCGTCTTGTATTTTCTTCGGGATCGTCTGGAGGAGAATCCAAATTTTATCACAGAAAATCTCGCAGATTTGTGTGCGAGTATTCAGTATACCTTGGTGGAGATGCTGTTGATCAAGCTCAAGGCAGCCATGAAGGAATACGGGATCACTGAAGTAGCGATAGCGGGTGGGGTATCTGCGAATTCAGGTTTGAGAGGGGCCCTTTCGGCACTATCCCAGCGCAAAGGTTGGACGCTCTATGTACCTGAGTTTGAATATTGCACCGACAATGCCGCCATGATTGCTATGGCTGCGCATTTCAAGTACCTTCGTGGAGAGTTTGTCGGCTACGACATCGCTCCGCTAGCCAAAATGAAATTCTAATATGTCCAAGTCGAGTAGATTTGAGAAGGTTGTCAATATCCGGAACAAGAAGGCAAACTTCGAGTTTGAATTCATGGATACCTATGTGGCAGGCTTGGTACTCAAGGGTACAGAAATCAAATCCATTCGAGAGGCGAAGGTTTCCCTGACCGAGGCCTTTTGTGTATTTTTTGATGACGAACTTTTTATTCGGCAAATGCACATTTCCCCCTACAGCATGGCGAGTAGCTACAACCATGAGGCAGTGCGAGACCGCAAGTTGTTGCTTCAGAAAAAAGAGTTGGTCAAACTCCAAACTAAGTCCCAAGAAAAAGGGTTAGCAATTATTCCTGTTCGTATATTTATCAACGATCGAGGTCAGGCCAAACTAGAAATTGCCTTGGCGCGAGGGAAGAAAAATCACGACAAACGGCAGGACCTGAAGGAAAAAGATGCGAAAAGGGAGCTCCAAAGAATGGCCTTTGATTGATGCCTATGGCATTGTGAGGCAAACCGTACTGCCTGTTTACCTTCGTCCCAAAACAGATTCTGCATTAGTCACCCAATTACTTTTTGGGGAGTGTTACTTACTCACCGGGCTTACGGCAGATCGAGAATGGTTTAAAGTATTCCACGAGGACAGCCAACTAGGAGGATGGGTGTGGGCGAAGTCCATTAAGGAGATTACTGCCGAAGCCTATGATAATTTTCTCAATCAAGATTTTCAGGTAGTGACCAGTCCCATTGCGGCGATTGATTACCAGGGAGCGCACTTGTACTTGCTGCCGGGCAGTAGACTTCACTTTTCAGAAAATGAATTATTCAATTGGCAGGATCATTTGGGATTTACCGGCACCTACCGGCCCCATGCGCTCAAAGCTGATCGAGAGGAACTGCTGGACTTGGCCTTGCGATTTTTAAATGCACCCTTTCAGGCGGGAGGAAGAAGTATTTTTGGGATGGATGCCGCGCATGTCTTTCCCTTGATTTTTGCGATGGGGGGCTATTCTTGGCAAACCGGAAAACTTCCAGGCAGGCTAATCACTCCTGAGGAAGTGGTGCCAGGAGACTTGATGGTGGCTTGGGATGGGGTGGAGGAGCAATCCTATTATGCCTTGTATTTGGGTGCGGAACAAGTCTTTTGGATGGATCATCGCATGCAAAAGACTGATTTGGAAGATTGGGAGGATTTTTTGATGGATAACACCCCCACTGAAGTGGAAATAAAGATGTACAGACTGGTCAACTGAGGGATGGAAAAGCGGGTGTTGGTGTTGAATTTGGATCATTATCCTATCGCCGTGGTGCCGGTACAAAAGGCCATGGTCTTGCTGCTGATGGAAAAAGCGCAGCAGCTCAGTACTTATGAGCTACTAGAAATCCGCACCGTTTCCCGCAGCTTTGCCTATCCTTCGGTCATTCGACTGGTACATTACAAACACATTCCCTACAAAGGCGTGCTGCTCAACCGGGCCAATTTGTTTCGCAGGGACCGCGGCCAATGCCAGTATTGTGGCAGCATAAAACAACTGACGATCGACCATGTCATCCCGAGATCCAAGGGAGGGAAGACCTCCTGGACCAATCTGGTGACCGCATGCAACCGATGCAATGTGCTCAAAGGAGACAAGACGCTAGAGCAGGTGGGCATGCAGCTACGAACAGAGCCCTTTGTGCCTTCACTCTCCTATTTTTTGGCATCCTATGCTGAGCGGCAAGCCCCCGAATGG
Organism: Spirosoma fluviale; assembly: GCA_945872775.1. Classification (GTDB taxonomy): domain Bacteria; phylum Bacteroidota; class Bacteroidia; order Cytophagales; family Cyclobacteriaceae; genus Algoriphagus. The sequence continues at coordinate 9,082 of CAMCBC010000083.1, forward strand.
CTGCCCTATTTGGATACGGCAATGCTTGAGTCGAGTACAAAGTAGTACCCATCACTTACTGAACTCAGGGTTTTGAAGGTGAATCTACTTTTTTTGTAATCTGAATGTTACCAACTTTCTCGAATAGAAAAATAAACCATTTAGGAGAGACATGAATTTTTTAAACAGGGTTTTCAAGATCAAAAAATTGTCCAGTCCCGCTTAGTTTAATTGGAAAAGCCCTTGCGCTTTTGGAATGATTCCTTAGAATACCCCACTATTAATTAAATTTTAAATCATGGTACTCAAACTTCAGATTAGTTGACAATTTTTTAAAATTTAACGGAATTAAGGGAGTTATAAATTCACAGAAGATTAATTTTTAAGTGAATACGAATGGTTTTTAAGGTTTCATTTTTGTAGGATATCCATTAAACTATTTTATTCATGATGAAAAATTTTACAAATGGTTTACAAGCAAAATTGAGCCTGTTCCTATGCAGTGCTTTATTGCTTGCATTGCCTCAGATGAGTCAGGGAGCTACAGGTTTTAAGTCTGTTGCTTTCGAAGTTGAAAAATTCGGGATGGTAACAGGTACCGTACTTGATGAAACAGGAGCACCGTTACCAGGAGCTTCGATTTTGGTAAAAGGAACAACCATTGGAACTGTTACTGATTTAGACGGTAAATTTTCCCTTGACGTGGCCTCAAATGCTGTCTTAGTAGTTTCTTACTTGGGCTACGATTCTAAGGAAGTTTCAGTAAATGGATTAACTACCTTATCGATCCAATTAACTCCAGATAGTTCTGAGCTGAATGAGATTGTGGTTGTAGGATACGGTATTCAAAAACGTGCCGACATTACTGGAGCAATTTCCTCCGTGAAAAGCGAAAACTTCAATAAGGGTGTGGTAAACAACCCAGGTGAATTATTGCAAGGTAAATTGGCCGGTGTGGCCATTACCTCTGTAAGTGGTGAGCCAGGAGCTAACCAAAACGTGATCATCCGAGGTGTAGGTAGTTTGCGCTCTGGAACCCAGCCGCTTTATGTAGTGGATGGTTTCTTGTTGGACAACTCCTCAACTGGTGTGGCGACAAACCCATTAAACTTCATTAACCCGGCTGATATTGCCAGCATTGACGTCTTGAAAGATGCGAGTGCTACAGCAGTATACGGTTCTAGAGCATCCAACGGGGTAGTAGTAATCACTACCAAAAAAGGATCTGGTCAAGGTCAGGTAAACTTGAATTTGTCTACTGGAGTTTCTTCCCTTCCAAACCAACTTCCTGTATTTGATGCGGCCACTTTCCGTAAGCAGGTAAAGGCTGTGGGTGGAACCTTGGTTGATTTGAATGGAAATACCAACTGGCAAGACGAATTGACTCAAGTGGGTGTTGCCAAAAATGCAAACCTTTCCATGAGCGGTGCAGCCAATAATAAGTTCTCTTATTTTGCTTCACTAGGTTACCAGGATCAGGATGGTATTTTGAAGAACAGCAACTTGAAGCGTTACTCTGGTAAGTTGAACATCAACCAGAAGGCCTTAAATGGTAAGTTGAATGTGGACTATAACTTGACTGCTTCTCGTACTGAGAACTTGCG
>CAMCBC010000084.1 GCA_945872775.1 Spirosoma fluviale
CAATAAGATTAATCGATCCATCAATTCCTCGATTGAGAATTCCTCAGGGAGTGATTTGATGACTTCTATTGCCTTGTCTTTGGTAATCATGGAGTTAACTTTTAGTCAATCTAACGAGAAAAATTCAATCTAGGCTAATTCAATTCCTAAAAATTCGCTTTCCAAACTCCTCCAGGTGATCGTCGCTAAAGTCCAGGTGGGTAACGAAGCGAACGAGGTCCTTGCCAAACTTTACGCCTTTGATGCCTTTTTGATTTAGTTCTTGAAGGTAGGCTTCTGGACTGATTCCCTCCAGGCGCGCAATCACAATGTTGGTGGCTACAGGAAGCACTTCTGTCACATGGGGAGCTTGTACCAGGAACTGACCAAGTACGCGAGCCCGAAGGTGATCTTCTTTCAAACGCTCCACCTGATGGTCGAGGGCATAAATGCCCGCTGCCGCCAAAAATCCTGCTTGGCGCATGCCTCCTCCAAATACTTTTCGCACTTTTTTGGCGCGCTTGATATCGATCTTGGTGCCGAGCAGGACCGAACCAATTGGGCAACCCAAGCCTTTGCTGAGGCAGATGGAGATGGTGTCAAACTGTGCTCCCCAATCGACCGGGCTTTCGTCAGTCTCGACCAAGGCATTGAACAATCGAGCACCGTCGAGGTGGAGTTTGATGCCTTTTTCCTTACAAAGGACATGAATGGGTTTGATTTCGTCCAGGGTATAGATGCTTCCACCACCCTTGTTCATCGTATTTTCTAGGGAAACCAAGGTGGTTTCCGGTGCATGCACATCGTCTGGGTTGATGGATTCGGCCATCTGGGCAGCGGTGATTTTTCCCAAATCACCCGTCAACAGCTTGACCGAAGCCATGGAATTGGCCATGATCCCCCCGCCTTCATACAGGTAAATGTGGGAATACTGATGGCAAATCACCTCTTTTTGAGGTCCGGTATGCAAGCGAATTGCGATTTGGTTGGTCATCGTGCCCGAGGGGCAAAATAACGCTGCCTCCATGCCAAACAGCCCAGCAATTTTTGTTTCTAGGGCATTGACGGTGGGGTCTTCTCCAAACACATCGTCACCGACTGGGGCGGTAAACATGGCTTCTTTCATCCCTGACGTGGGCTGTGTAAGCGTATCGCTTCTAAGGTCAATCGTTAACATCACTCGATTTATCGTCTTTTTTGAAGAATAGGTCTAAGCTACTTTTTCTGTTTTGGAAAATGCCTTCCATATCTGAAAGTTCTAGGTTGAGGGCTTTGGTGGAAATTTGGATTTCGACCAAGGAGATACCCAATGATATCAGCAGGGTGCCCATGCTCACCATAAATACCCAGTTGGCGATGACGGTGAAGCCTTGAAATAGCAAAAACATGCAGACCACACAGCCCAAAAAACTAAAGACACCGAAGAGTTGCATGTTCTTAATCAAGGTTAATCGCCTGCGGAGGTTGTGAATTTGTTCCACAATAATCTCTTGATCTGGGGCTTTCAGGTAATTTTTATGCAATCCACGAATTAGGGTAGCGATGGCCAAAAACCGGTTGGTATAGGCCAACATCAATAGTGTGATGGCTGAAAAAAGTAGGGCAGGAGTGGAGAGTTGGAGTTCCATCGAAATAGCAGCAGGTCTAGCCTGTAAGTTGGGGAAAAGAAATGAAAAAGCCCGCTCCAAAAGCCTTGGAATTAACTGAGGCAGTTTTGGAGCGGGCTAAGGAAATGTAAATTCTTACAGGTGGATCACCTCGTCGTAGGCTGCTGCCGCAGCTTCCATGATCGCTTCGGACATGGTGGGGTGTGGGTGAACCGTCTTGATCAATTCGTGTCCTGTAGTTTCCAGCTTGCGGATCGCCACAATCTCAGCAATCATCTCGGTCACATTGGCGCCGATTAGATGGGCACCTAAGATTTCCCCGTATTTTTTATCAAACACAAGCTTCACAAAACCATCCTTCGCGCCTGCTGCGGAGGCTTTGCCTGATGCAGAGAAAGGAAACTTACCGATACGCACCTCGTATCCAGCGGCTTTTGCCTTGGCTTCGGTCATGCCCACGGATGCAATCTCTGGAGAGCAGTAGGTACATCCTGGGATATTGCCATAGTCCAACGCTTCTGGGTGATGGCCTGCGATTTTTTCTACGCAAATGATCCCTTCGGCAGAGGCAACGTGTGCCAATGCTGGTCCAGGAACCACATCCCCGATGGCATAGTAGCCAGGCATGTTGGTTTGGTAGTAGTCATTTACTTGGATTTTGCCCTTGTCCACCAAGATGCCTACCTCTTCCAAACCGATGTTTTCTAGGTTGGAAACTACTCCAGCAGCAGAAAGCACTACCTCACATTCCAGAACTTCCTCGCCTTTGGCTGTTTTAACAGTTACCTTACATCCTGCTCCTTTGGTATCTACCTTCGTCACCTCAGAGGAGGTCATGATGGTGATCCCTGATTTTTTATAGATTTTTTCAAGTGCTTTGGATACCTCTTCGTCCTCTACAGGCACGATTCGGTCCATAAATTCCACGATCGTCACCTTGGTGCCAATGGAGTTGTAGAAATAAGCAAATTCAACTCCTATTGCACCTGAACCTACGACCACCATGCTTTTAGGCTGCTTATCTAAGGTCATTGCCTTTCGGTAGCCGATCACTTTCTCGTTGTCGATCTTCAAAGTAGGAAGCTCTCGTGCGCGAGCACCAGTAGCAATGATGATGTGGTCGGCAGCGTAAACTGTCTTTTTTCCTTCTTTATCGGCTACTTCCACCTTTTTGCCAGGCTGGATTTTCCCCCAACCGGAAAGGATCTCAATTTTATTTTTCTTCATCAAAAACTGCACGCCTTTGCTCATGCCGTCTGCTACGCCGCGGCTACGCTTGACCATTCCGGTAAAGTCTGCTTCTGCACCACTAACTTGGATTCCATAGTCGCTAGCATGGCTGATGTACTCAAATACTTGTGCGCTTTTCAACAAGGCTTTGGTGGGTATACAGCCCCAATTGAGGCAGATGCCACCCAACTCTTCCGCTTCTACAATGGCAGTTTTCAGCCCCAGTTGGGAAGCACGAATGGCCGCCACGTATCCTCCCGGTCCGCTACCCAGCACAATCAAGTCAAATTTTGTCGAAGACATAGTTTAATGGATTTGATATCAAAATAACTTCGCAAAAATAGGTCTTTTGACTTCAGAAAAAAATCTGTTTCGGACCTAGATTTCTCTGGGGAAAAGTTTCATGCTGAATGCCTTAGTATGGGCGAAGTTTATATTGAGTTCCTATTTTTTTACCCTTTTTTCTAAGGAAAATTGAAAAAATAAGATTTGAAATCGCTGTTTTTTGCCACTGGCTTTGGAACTGAAAAAATCCAAGGTCTAAATCCCAAGAGAAATTTCTATTTTTGGCGAAATCAAAAATGAGGGAATTCATGGGATTACTTACAGGAAAAATCGCCTTAGTGACTGGGGCTTCCAAAGGAATTGGCAGAGCCATTGCCATCAAATTTGCCCAAGAGGGCGCGCAAGTGGCTTTCACCTACCTTTCAAGTGTTGAAAAAGGACTTGCGCTAGAGGCTGAGTTGGCTGCATACGGAGTTCGAGCTAAAGGCTACCGTTCCGATGCTTCGGACTTCAAAGCGGCGGAGGAATTGGTGAATGCAGTGGTGGCTGACTTTGGTACCTTGGATATCCTCGTCAACAATGCAGGCATCACCCGAGACAACTTGCTGATGCGCATGACCGAGGAGTCTTGGGACGAAATCATGAACATCAATTTGAAGTCTTGTTTCAATACTGTAAAAGCAGCCACGCGCGTGATGATGAAGGCCAAGTCTGGCTCGATCATCAACATGACTTCTGTGGTGGGCGTGAAGGGAAATGCTGGACAGGCCAACTATGCCGCTTCAAAGGCAGGTATCATCGGCTTCACCAAGTCAGTGGCTTTGGAATTAGGTTCTCGCAACATCCGATGCAATGCGGTGGCGCCAGGATTTATAGAAACTGAGATGACTGAGGTACTAGATGAGAAAACAGTTCAGGGATGGAGAGATGCCATCCCTATGAAGCGTGGCGGGCAGCCTCAAGAAATTGCCGATGCCTGTGTGTTTCTCGGTTCCGATATGAGCAGCTACATCTCAGGTCAAGTGCTCCATGTCAATGGAGCGATGTATACCTAATTCGGTTTTAATCAAATAGACAATAAAAACCACATAGGCACATGGAAAAGGGGTTGATTCCTTCTATGTGTTTATGTGGTTAATTTTTTACCAAAAAGACAACTGTTTACCTGTCTTTTTCCAAGAACGGGTAGCGGTAGTCGGTAGGGGAAACGAATGTTTCTTTGATGGTGCGTGGAGATACCCACCGGAGCAAATTGATCATGGAACCGGCTTTGTCGTTGGTTCCTGAGGCTCTAGCACCACCGAATGGCTGCTGTCCAACCACCGCGCCTGTTGGCTTGTCGTTGATGTAGAAGTTGCCGGCGGCATGCTTCAATTTTTGAGTGGCCAATTCAATGGCATAGCGGTCCTGAGAGAAGATGGCTCCCGTAAGCGCATAAGGAGAGGTTTGGTCTACTAGCTCTAACACCGTCTCAAAATGCTCCTCATGGTACACATAAATGGTCAAAACCGGACCAAAGATCTCCTCACACATGGTCTTGTACATGGGATCCTGCGTTAGGATGACCGTTGGCTCGATGAAGTAACCCTTGGACTTGTCGTACTTTCCGCCAGCGATGATTTCTACGCCCGGCGCAGCCTTGGCTTGCTCGATGTAAGCAGCAATTTTGTCAAAGGATTTTTCATCAATTACCGCATTGATAAAGTTGCTGAAGTCCTCAGTACCTCCCATGGTCATCGATGCTAGGTCTTCTAACATGTATTTTTTGATCTCCTCCCAAAGGTTGGAAGGAAGGTAGGCTCTGGATGCAGCGGAGCATTTTTGGCCTTGGTATTCAAAAGCACCACGAACTAGTCCGACAGCTACTGCCTTGGGATTTGCTGATTTGTGTGCGAGGACAAAGTCTTTTCCTCCTGTTTCGCCTACGATTCTTGGGTAGGATTTGTAGCGGGTGATGTTTTCGCCCACCGTTTTCCAGATGTGCTGGAAGACTCCTGTGGATCCGGTGAAGTGGATTCCCGCAAAATCAGGGTGCTTGAAAATCACGTCTCCGGCTGTTGGTCCGTCGACATAAACTAGGTTGATTACGCCATCCGGTACGCCGGCAGCTTTGAAAACCTCCATGAGTACTTGGGCAGAATAAATCTGGGTGTAGGCCACCTTCCAAACGATGGTGTTTCCCATCAGCGCGGCTGAAGTAGGCAAGTTGCCTGCAATGGCTGTAAAGTTGAACGGAGTCAAGGCAAACACAAATCCCTCGAGGGGTCGCTGCTCCAATCTATTCCAAACCCCTGCGCCAGATACTGGAGGCTGCTGGGCATAGATTTCGCACATGTATTTGACATTGAAGCGGAGGAAGTCAATGAATTCACAGGCTGCATCAATCTCTGCCTGAAAGGCATTTTTGGACTGGCCAAGCATGGTAGCTGCATTGATTCGGGCACGGTAAGGACCGGCGAGCAAGTCAGCTGCTTTGAGGAAAATGGCTGCACGCTGCTCCCAAGCCATATTTTCCCAGGCTTCCTTTGCTCCTAATGCAGCTTGGATGGCCTGCTCCACATGGGAACGGTCCCCTTCGTGAAACTTTCCTAAGATATGTTGGTGATCGTGTGGAGGAGAAAGCGTTCGAGTCTTGCCTGTTCGTACCTCCTCGCTCCCGATATACATGGGGATATCGATTTGTTGGGAACGGAGGGTGGCCAGCATGGCTTGAAGTTCTTTTCGCTCAGGGCTTCCTGGAGCGTAGGCCTTAACAGGCTCATTGACTGGAGTAGGTACGTTGAAAAATCCCTTTAACATGGTGATTACGTTTGTGTGAATGAAGGAAACAAAGATAGGATATCCCTAGGAATGTGGAACTGCTTTTCCTCACAAAAGGAGCTCTAGTTCTTGCAGGTGTCGGATTTCGTAGGTGGGTTGGAGGTCGATGGATTTTCCCTCGGGGTTGAAATACACTTGGTCAATGGCCGCTCGCTGTGCCCCAAGAATGTCTGAGTTGGGGTTGTCACCAATCATCAAGCAGCTGCTCGCATGGGTTTGGAGCTGCTCCAAGGCATGGTAAAATATCCTAGGGTCTGGTTTTTTGTGCCCCGTAGTCTCTGAGGTGACCACCAGCTCAAAATAGTCGGTGATGCCAGAGGACCTCATTTTTTTCGCTTGCGACTCATTGAAGCCATTGGTGATCACATGAAGTCGGTAAGACTTTTGGAGGTATTCAAGGATTTCTTTGGAATGGGGAAAAAGGTGGGGCTTGGAACAAGTTCGGTGCATGAAATCCTCTTCAAAGGGGGCTGGGATTGCAGCCGCATTTCCTCCAGCATGGCTAAATATCCGTGGGAACCGTTCGCGTCGCAGTCCTTGCTTGTCGATTTTTCCCAGGTTGTAGTCATCCCACAATTGGTAGTTGACAGTATGGAAGGAGGAGAAAAACTGCTCGAAGGTCGGAATGCCCAAGTCTTGCAATGCATAAATCTGAAAAAGTTCCGAGAGGGATTCGCGTACATTCCGATCGTAATCCCATAAGGTATGGTCTAGATCGAAGAAAAGATGCTGGTAGGTTTTCAAGTTGACTTAGCGTCTGTACTGGTTGTTTTGGATTTTGTTGGCGGCCAGTTCTCGGTTGGACTTAAGAATTTCGTAGGTTTCTTGATCCTTGGTTAGGTTCGCATCTTTTTGAATCAGTTTGAATATCTGTTGCAAGATTTCAAGGTATTCTTCCAAGATGTAGTAAAACATCCATTGATCCGTCCTGCGGCTACCTAGGAGACCAGCATTCTTTAGGTATATCAAGTGACGGCTCGTTTTTGTTTGCGTAAAGTCCAAAATAAGTTCCAGGTCTGAAATGCTCAGTTCCTTGTTTTGCATGAGCAAATGCAAAATTCGTACCCGCGGCTCTTCCGAAAGTGCTTTAAAAATTCGCAAACCATAGTTTAAACTGATATTTTTGAGTCTCATTAGTAAGTTTTAACTTCGGGAACGAGGTGAAACGAAAATAATCGCTGAAATTGGCTTCAAATCTTCAAGAAGTCCAAGGGCAGTACATCTTTGAACCCAATATTCGTGAAAATAACCTATTTATACGCGCTAATTCTGTTGTCAGGATTTTTTTTCTGCGCGCAAGATTTAGTTGCTCAAGATAAGCAAGAAAAAAAGGTCATTCAACTTTCAGGGATAGTCTTGAATGCAGATAGTACCGATGCCGTTCCTGGAGTAAATATTTATGTGCCCAAAAAGGGTAGGGGAACTGTTTCTGGACGATTTGGCTATTTTTCCATGCCTGTTCTCGAAGGGGATACCATTGTGTTCACGTTTATCGGTTTGAAAAAGCAATCCTTTACGGTTCCAGAAAAAATGGAAAACGATCGGATTTCCTTGATTTTGACCATGGAAGTGGACGAAATCGCCCTTGCTGAAATTGAGGTGTTGCCTTATCCCACCGAAGATGAGTTCAAGCAAGCGGTGCTAACCATGTCGGCAGTAGATCCGATGTCTATCAGTAGAAGCAATATGCGTCCCGAGATGCTGCTCCGTTGGGCGGAGTCCATGCCTGCCTCGGGAGGTGAGAACTTCCGAGCCTTCCAAGAGGCGCAAATGCTTCAAAATCAAGATATTTACGGTCCAAGGCCCTTGCGTATTTTGGACCCATTTGCTTGGTCTCAATTCATCCGCTCCATCAAACGAGGCGACTTTAAAAGCAAATAAGACAGGTTTTTCCTCAGGTTTTGGGTGATTTTTAATAAATCCTTGACAAACATTTGGTCGGATTTATTTAAAAGGATATCTTTGTGCCTCATTTCAGAAAAGCAATCCTTAAACTAGCAATAGCATGAAAAGCGATATTCATCCAAACTACAGAGACGTGGTATTTTACGACACCTCTTCTGAGTTCAAGTTTTTGACCAAATCCACCATTGAAACTAACGAAACAATCGTTTGGACAGATGGCAACTCCTACCCGGTGTACAAGATTGAAGTGAGCTCTGAGTCTCACCCATTCTACACCGGTAAGAAAATGTTGTTGGATACTGCAGGTCGTGTGGAGAAATTCAACAAGCGCTACGCGAAAAAGTAATTTGGACTTTCGTCCTTCGAAAAAGTCTCCCGGAGCACAGATTCCGGGAGACTTTTTTATTTTTGTTCCATGAACCACCTCCTGTTGTTTGACGATCCTGCCATACGCGGGTCTCTCCTTCCCTTCACCTTTACTCGGCCCGTGGCTGACCTTCGTGTAGGGATCCTAAAAATTTCCGAAAAATGGGAAAAATACGCAGGAGCACAGGTGTCCTACTGGACGCAAGACTACCTTCAAAATCTTTTTCCACGGACAGCGCAGCAGGGAATCGCGATTAATGGTTCCTGGCTGCCGGATTCGAACTCTTGGCCACAAATTGCTGCCTTGAAGGAAGATGAGGCTCTATTTTTTGGCAAAACCTTGTTGGCTACGCTTTGTGGACCTCAAGAAAAAAGCTTGGCTTTTGCGGCTGAAAAGAAAATCGTTCAACTGGAGCAGGATCCTGTTCTCCTCCAGAAAACCTGGCATATTTTCCAATTCAACGCAGCTGAAATTCGTAAAGATTTTACCTTGATCACCGCCGGAAGAACCTCCCAAGCCATGCTGGATCCACATACCCGGTGCTACGGGGAGCATCAGATTTTTATTGAAGAAGGGGCTCAAATCAGAGCTGCGGTACTCAATGCGGAGGCTGGACCAATTTACTTGGGAAAGAACTCCGAGGTACAAGAAGGCGCCTTGATCCGAGGTCCTTTTGCACTATGCGAAGGCTCCACGGTCAATATGGGCGCAAAACTACGAGGAGACACAACCATCGGGCCTTTTTCGAAGGTGGGTGGAGAGGTGTCTAATTCGGTGATTATGGGCTATTCCAACAAAGGGCACGATGGATTCTTGGGCAATTCGGTGATTGGAGAATGGTGTAATCTCGGTGCAGACACAAATACTTCCAACCTCAAAAACAACTATGCGGTTGTCAAACTTTGGGATTACACCAAAGGAGGATTTGTTACTACCGGACTTCAGTTTTGTGGTCTGATGATGGGAGACCACAGCAAGTGTGGCATCAATACCATGTTCAATACAGGTACCGTCATCGGTGTGGGAGCAAATGTCTTTGGAGATGGCTATCCTCGAAATTTTATCCCTTCCTTTGCTTGGGGTGGAGCAGCAGGCTTTTCTACGTTTACACCCCCCAAGTTTCACGAAACTGCTCAGGCAGTTTACGCGCGAAGAGGAAAAGAATGGGGCCCCGCTGAAAAAGAAATTCTCGATAAGGTTTTTGATTTGACAAAAAGCTACAGAATTTGGGATAAAACTTCCTGACCCACCGCACCATGCAGTTTGCAGCGATCCCCGGACTTCCGGAAACCAAAGAAAAACTTCTTAACGCGGTTAAGCTGAATCACCTTGCCCATGCGCTTTTGTTTCATGGACCGGAGGGATCAGCCAATTTGACACTGGCACTTGCGCTGGCAAGCTACCTGTATTGCGAACAAAAATCGGAAACCGATTCCTGTGGTACCTGCGGCTCTTGCCAACGGATGAATAAATTGATTCTTCCTGACTTAAATTTTGCATTTCCAGTCGTGGCCTCTTCCAAGGAAGAGGATGGAGATGAGGACGGGAAGGATGAGAAGTCCGACCTGCTGGGCAACTGGAGGAAGTTTGTCCTGGGTCAGCCCTATGGCAATGTCCATGACTTCATTTACTTCAATGGCTTTGAAAAAAAGCAGTTAAATATCACCAAAGCAGCGGCTCGGAAGATGATTCAGACGCTTTCCTTGATGTCCTTTGAGGGAGGTTATAAAATCATGCTCATCTGGGCACCTGAATATTTACACCCTTCGGCGGCGAATGCCCTGCTGAAGATCATTGAAGAGCCCCCTGCCAAAACAGTCTTCTTGCTGGTTACCTCCCAAGCAGACCAGCTGCTTACCACCATTTTGTCACGAACCCAAAAAATACTCGTTCGTGCATTCACCGATGAGGAAGTGAGCAGTCACTTGGTAGATTCGGGACACTGTGATGCCAAAGCTGCTGCGCAAATCGCTATGCTAGCAGATGGCAACCTCCGTTCCGCCTATCGTTTGATTGATCAGGTAGAAGACCAGACTGTCCGTCAGCTCCGGGATTGGTTTCGCCTTTGCGCCACCAAAAATCTAAAAGAGCTATTCCTTCTTTCGGAGGATTTTCACAAGGCGGACAAGGAATCTCAAAAGTCGCTGATGCTTGCAGGATTGAATGTAACCCGTGAGATTTTATTGAAAAATCTTGACTTGGATCACCTCTTGCGTACCACCGACGAGGATCGAACCTTCATCAACAACATCAGTAAAAAGATGTTGACAGAAGAGCATGCAGATAAACTCTACCAGACCTTTAATGCTGCGCACTACCATTTGGAACGAAATGGGAATGCGAAAATGATTTTCACCGACTTATCCATGGAGATTCTTTTGATGATGTCCAAAAACTAAGGAGATGGAAAAGAAGGTTCTTGGTCGAAAAGAAAAAATCACACTTCCTGAACTGGGCTTAAATCTCG
>CAMCBC010000085.1 GCA_945872775.1 Spirosoma fluviale
AACTACCTCGGCCAAACCAGGTTCGTAAACTGGTAAAAGACTTAAATTATCGTGATTCCAAGCATCAATTCGAGCAGCATTGGCATCTACTACCACGACACGAATATCTGGACATTTGAGTGCCAAGACAGCCATCGTAGGTCCTCCCACATAGCCTGCTCCGATGCAACAGATCGTTTTAATTTTTTTCATGGTTTACTTTACTCGAGTCAACTGAAAAAATCAAGCAGCATAAAAAACTGCCCATCTAAGAATTCATCCTGCAAATAACGGAAGGAATTGCTGTTTTTTAGTAAAAACGGCTACAATTTGTAGGCATTAAATCCAAAACAAGCTGAAGTAATTCGATTAGTTCTTAGCTGCTCTAAAATTACAGTCGAGAATTATTGCCTTAAATCCCCATTTTATTTATAACTTTTTGGAATTAACACCTAAACCCATGACCTACTCAAGCCTTATTCGAGGGCTTATTTGGATTTTGAGCGTCGTATCCATTTGGAGTTGCTCAGAAAAATCCGCTACCCCTCCTAAATTATTGGATGGCGAACAGCTGAGTTATAACTTCCATATTCGCCCTATACTTTCAGACAAGTGCTTTGCTTGTCATGGTCCAGATGCCAATAAGCGAGAAGCCAACCTCCGGCTGGATACGGAGGAAGGAGCTTTTGCAGCCTTAAAAGAAAGTCCTGGGAAATTTGCACTCGTAGCAGGCAAACCGCTCAATTCAGAAGTGTACCACCGCATCACAAGCGCCGACCCGAGCTTGATCATGCCTCCACCCGAATCAAACCTTAGCCTTACCGAAACCGAAGTCCAACTGATTACCCGATGGATTGAACAAGGTGCAAAATATGAACCCCATTGGGCCTTTACACGGGTGGAAAAGCCTAAAGTGCCTTCCATCGATTGGGGAACGAATGAAATCGATCGATTTGTAGCTGCAAAAATCAAATCCAAAGGCTTAGAACCCAATCCGGAAGCCAGTTCCTTCGAACTGATCAAACGCGCAAGTTTGGACCTTACTGGTCTCCCACCCTCCCTTGAACTCCTAGAGAAATATGCAGGCTTCAAAGGGGCAAATACCTACGATAAATTACTAGATCAATTGCTCAATAGCCCCGCTTATGGAGAAAAAATGGCTATTCTCTGGTTGGACATCTCCCGCTACTCCGATAGCTATGGCTACCAAGACGACAACATCCGAAGCCAATGGCCCTACCGAGATTGGGTGATTCATGCCTTCAATAAAAACTTGCCCTACGATCAATTTTTGACCTGGCAGCTTGCAGGCGACCTCCTGCCCAATCCAACCAAAGAGCAAATCTTGGCTACTGCCTTCAATCGTAATCACAAATACACGGAAGAAGGCGGCATCATCGAAGAAGAGTACCGGGTGGAATATGTGCTGGACAAAACAAACACCTTCAGCAAAGGGATCCTCGGAATCACCATGGAATGCGCCCAGTGCCACGACCACAAGTATGATCCTGTCTCCCAAAAGGAATACTACCAGCTCTATGCATTTTTTAATAACTCCCAAGAAAAAGGCTTTGAAGGGGATGTGAGCGTATCCAAACCAGCAAAAACTCCAATTCTCTGGGTTGAGCAGGACGATTTGGAGGGTGTCCTTAGCTTCATCAATCATCCAGACACGAGCAAACTCAGCATATCCGTGATGGGTGAATTGGAAGAAAAAAGAACGACCTACATCCTCAATCGAGGGGCTTACGATGCACCTACTCTACCTGTAGAAGCATCTACCCCAACTTCCATTTTATCCTTCTCTCCTTCCTTTGAAAAAAATAGACTTGGGCTTGCCAAGTGGACTACCCATCGCGATAATCCACTTACAGCCCGTGTGTTTGTCAACTTGATCTGGCAAGAAATCTTTGGACGTGGCATAGTCAAATCAGCGGGTGATTTTGGGATGCAAGGCGATCTCCCTACCCATCCTGAACTACTCAATTGGTTGGCAGCAGATTTTATGGAGCATGACTGGAACATGAAAGGACTCCTCAAAACAATCTTACTTTCAGCCACTTATAGGCAATCCGCTAGTATTTCCTCCACCCATTTGGAGATTGACCCGGACAACTTCTATTTGGCCCGAGCACCACGCCTGCGACTCCCTGCCGAAAATATTCAGGACCTCGTACTTGCTTCAAGCGGATTATTGGTGGGAGAAATTGGAGGACCTAGTGTAAAGCCCTACCAGCCTTCGGGACTCTGGGAAGCAGCTACTTCTGGCCGTGGAGTGCTTGCCAACTACCAACAGGATACCGGCAACAAATTGTACCGCAGAGGAATTTACAACTTTATCAAACTAACGGTGCCTCCACCAAAAGCAATCATCTTCGACTCGAGCAACCGGGATCGATGTGAGATCACTCGAAATCGAACCAATACCCCATTGCAAGCACTTGCCATGATGAATGATCCCATGGTGTTGGAAGCAGCACGCGTATTGGCCACCCGACTTGGCGAAAAATTCAAACAATCGGACCAAGCCATCAACGAGGCCTTTAAACGAATTGTGTGTAGAGAATTGAAGACTGAAGAAAAAGAATTGCTTCAAAATTACTACGAAACCGAACTCAAGCATTTTCAAACGAATCCAAAAGATGCAGCGGCCATCTTGGATGTAGGGGAATACCCCATCCATCCGCGTGCAATTACCCCACAAAATGCAGCACTCATGCAGGTAATTGTCAGCCTCTACAATTTGGAAGAAACCATTACCAAAAGTTGATATGGACAAAGAATTTTTAGAACAGGGACTTAACCACAACCGAAGGAAATTTCTTTCCCGCTTGAGCCTAGGCGTCGGAAGTGTCGCCTTGGGGTCTTTATTGATTCCAGACCTTTTCTCAGGAAAAAAGGAAGCAGAAGAATCCTTGATGCGGGCATTGCCCCATTTTGCTCCAAAGGCAAAGCGCATCATCTACCTCTTTCAAAATGGTGCGCCTTCTCAATTGGAAACCTTTGATTACAAACCTCAGCTTATCAAAAGTTTTGGACAAGAACTTCCAGAATCCATCCGCATGGGGCAGCGCCTCACGGGAATGACGGCAGGCCAAGACTCTTTCCCACTCGTGGGGTCTTACTTCGATTTCAACCAATATGGAGAAAGTAGGGCTTGGATCTCTTCACTTTTCCCACACATCTCTTCCGTGGTAGATGACCTATGCATTATCAAATCCATGCATACCGAAGCGATCAACCATGATCCAGCACTCACCTTTTTTCAAACAGGTGCTCAGGTAGGCAACCGACCTAGTATGGGCTCCTGGCTAAGCTATGGCCTAGGAAGTGAAAATGAAAACCTACCTGCTTTCTGTGTGCTACTGAGCCGTGGCAAAGGAAATGGACAAGGGGTGTATTCAAAATTGTGGTCCAGCGGCTTCTTGGATGCACGGCACCAGGGGGTTCAGTTCTCTAGTTCAGAAGATCCTGTGCTCTACCTGTCCGATGCCGAAGGGGTGGACAAAAACCAAAGGCGAAGGATGCTGGATCAGCTAGCAGCCATGAATGAACTTAGCTACCAGGAATTTAATGACCCACAAATCACCACCAAGGTCCAGCAATACGAGATGGCCTTCCGCATGCAAACTGCCGTGCCGGAGATCACCGATGTCAGCAAAGAGCCGGATGCGGTAGTGAAATTGTATGGACCTGATTGCTTGGTTCCTGGCACCTATGCTGCCAATTGCCTGTTGGCACGAAAACTATCAGAAAATGGAGTTCGCTTTGTACAGCTATACCATCAAGGTTGGGATACGCATGACAACCTACCCAATCAGATGATTGGCCAAGCCAAAGATGTAGATCAGGCATCCGCTGCCTTGATCACAGATCTAAAGCAACGCGGACTTTTGGATGAAACCTTGGTGATTTGGGGTGGGGAATTTGGAAGAACCAACTACTGCCAAGGAAAAATCGCTCCCGAAAACTATGGAAGAGACCACCATCCTCGTGCATTTTCCATATTTATGGCCGGCGGAGGTGTGAAATCCGGCATGGTCTATGGAGAAACAGATGATTTTGGATACAACATTCAAGAAAACCCTGTTCATGTGCACGATTTCCAGGCCACAGTCATGCACTTGATGGGCATTGACCATGAGAAACTGATTTACAAACACTTGGGAAGAAGGTACCGACTGACCTATGTGCATGGCAAAGTAGTATCTGATTTAATTGCCTAACCTCTCATTCAGTTGAATCTCTTGAAGCCTAAAATTTTACTTGAAAATCTCCTCATTTTTTGGTGTGGATTAACTGCTATTCTACTTGTTGGTGGGGAAAATCTTCAACTTCCGACATGGCTACAGGTAGTGGGAAGATTGCATCCCCTTCTTCTTCACTTTCCAATTGTCCTCCTGCTTTTGGGCGCTTCCCTCTTATGGATTCGAGATGAAAATCGAATGCGCTACTTCACATGGCTCCTATTGATTGGAGCCAATCTAGCGGGAGCAACAGTGGTGGCTGGACTTTTTCTCGCCACAGAAGACTATTCCGGTGATGCTATATCCTGGCATAAATGGACTGCAATCAGCAGCCAAGGAGTGGCAGTAGCACTCTACTTCTTAAGAGACCGAGCAATTACTATCCTAAGGTCCCTATCCCTTAGTCTTTCAGCACTTCTGGTGCTAGCAGGACATTTTGGCGCAGCACTTACTCATGGAGAAGACTTCCTGCTTGCTCCTTTGAAGTCAGCGAGCGAGCAACCCCTATCCATAGCTGAAGCTGAGGTTTTTAGGGATTTGGTACAGCCTATTTTTGAATCCAAATGTGTTGCTTGTCACCAAGAAGGAAAAATCAAAGGAGAACTAAGATTGGATCTACTTACTGGCATCCAAAAAGGTGGAAAGTCTGGTGCGCTATTCGTGGCGGGCAAGCCAGAACTTTCCTTGCTCATCCAGCGGATTCACCTACCCCTTGAAGAAGAAGAGCACATGCCTCCAAAAAATAAGCTGCAGCTGACCGAAGAGGAGTTGGAGATTTTGAGCCTTTGGGTGAGTTCGGGAGGAGGGTTTGATCAAAAGGTAATGGATCTACCTCAAGAAGATCCGCTTTTTCAATTGGTTTCGGCTCGATTCTCCGCTAAAAAAAGCTATACCTTCTCAGCTGCCGATCAAGATGATATTGCTGACCTAACCACCTTCTTCAGAAAAGTAAGACCTATTTTCCCAGGATCGCCAGCCCTAGAAGTTGCTTATTATGGATCCTCTTCCTTTGATGCCAAGTCCTTAGCAGAGCTAAATGTAGTTCGAGACCAGGTAGTCAAACTCAATTTGAACCGCATGCCGCTTCAAGAGGTAGACTTAAGTTTACTCGCTGACTTTCAAAACCTTGAATCGCTTTCTCTCAACTTTACTTCCGTCTCAGGAGCACAACTCAAGTCCCTGATCAATCTGCCAAAACTGGAAATACTGGCAATCTCCGGAAATACACTGAACGAGGAAGGGATCAAAGCATTGGCAGAAATGCCGCAACTCAAGCGTCTCTACCTTTGGCAAACAGGACTTAAGGAGCAGCAAAAAAAGGAATTGGAAAAGGTACTTCCAACGACTCGCCTGGACTTTGGATATGAAGGCAATGGAGTAATTTATCCCCTCAATCCCCCAAAAATCAAGTTTGAAAGCACCTTGTTTGAAGGAAAAACTGAGGTAAGCCTATCCCACCCCATTCGATCTACGGAAATCCGCTACACGCTCGATGGAAGCCTCCCAGATAGTGTAAGTAGCGCCGTTTACAAAGACCCAATTGTTCTCAGTGCATCCACTCCCATTCGAGCAAGAGCCTTTGCTGCAGGTTGGATAGGAAGCGCAGATACCAAAGAGCTATTGATTAAAAAAGGGATCACGCCTTCTGCTTTTAATTTGGTTACCCCGCCCAATCCGAAGTATGCGGCAAAAGGAGCGACTAGCTTGTTTGATGGAGTCAAGGCAAAAGCCAACCACACCACTGGGGATTGGTTGGGTTTTTCAGAAAGTCCCTTAGACATAACGCTAACCCTGGGATCGGTTCAGCCGAAACTTCTGGAAGTAAGTTTCCTCCTGCATGAAGGTGCCTACATCTTTCCTCCACAAAGCCTTGAGGTATGGATTGGGAATAAGGGCGTATGGAAAAAGGTAAACAGCCTACCACAAGCCAATTCTACCAAGATTGAGGAAGCTCGATTTGGTTTGGTATCGATTCCCTTACCTGCTGGTACAATGGATCAAATTCGCTTGAAAGCACAGCCCATTGCCAAATTACCTTCTTGGCATCCTGGGGCTGGTGCCAAAGGTTGGATTTTTGTCGATGAAATTTTAGTACACTAACGCATCACGTTCTCACAAGATGGGTACCCCCGCCTACCAAAAATACCAGCAGCTGCTAACCGAGAAATTGGAGAAGGCGTTTCAGCAGGAGCAAGAAATCAAAGATGCCGCTTCCTACATTTCAACTGCTTTGAAAAATCAGGGTTGGATTTATGCCTGTGGCACGGGCCATTCTCACATGCTGGCGGAGGAAGTATTTTATCGAGCAGGAGGATTTGCACGTGTGCGTCCACTCCTACTACCCAAACTCATGTTGCATGAAAGTGCCACGGGAAGTACGGACGAGGAACGAAAAGAAGGCTATGCCCCCCTTCTTTTTCAGGAGTATGAAATCACGGAAAGAGATGTCTTGATCATATCCTCAAATTCAGGAAGAAATTCGGTTCCCATTGAATTGGCGAGCCATGCACAGCAAAAGGGCGCAAAAGTAATCGTCATTACCAATTTGGCGCATAGCCAATCGGTCACTTCAAGACATGCTTCAGGACTTAAATTGTACCAACTGGGAGATGTGGTCTTGGATAATTTTGGAGAAATTGGAGACGCGGCATTGCAATTTGAGGGTTTAAACACTGCCGTAGGACCAACTTCGACAGTCATTGGCACTGCACTCCTTCAAGCCATACTCGTCGAGGCTACTGCACAACTCCTTGCTCAAGGGATTGTACCGGACATTTTTGCAAGTTCCAACTCCGACCAAGGAGGGGCACACAATGACGCTTTACTCGAGGCATACAAGCCTTTGGTGAAAATGCTTTAATCAATACCTGAGCTCATCCCACTTTTTCCTGACTGCATAAACAGCTTGAAACGAGGCGTATATCCTGGTCTCATGTAGATGGGTTCGCGATAAATAGGTGAATTTTCCGTAGGCTCTTGCCCCGAGTCCGTGTACCGAATCAACATTCCTGGAAATCCAGCATTGACTAGTACTTGTTCATTGATAATTGAAACCCCTGGTTTGGGAAGTCGAAATTGAACCCCTCCAAAGATCGTTTCAAGTCTCGGGAGTTCGCGCTGACTCACCAGATTCACAAACTGGTTCCATTCTTTCGCTCTTCCTGCCTTCATTTCGTCTTCAGTCGCTTGATTAGACCAATCAGGATCTCCATTCCAAGCGCGTTCGACATAGCCCAACATTTTTGGGAAAAGGTAATACTCGAGCATTTCGCCCCCCTTGATGGTTTCAGTCCAAATTTGCCCAGAAACACCAATTATATTTTGTCTGCCTTCTTCTGTTAATTTGGTAAATCGTTGGGCTGCATCAGACCAATTCCAAGGCTTCCCATCGATGGTCTGATCGTGAGAGAGGTACAACTTTCCGGGTACTGCTTTCCAGGCTTGATACAAATCCACTACCCCACTCCAGCTATGACCGCGTTCGTCCGGATCCCAGGAATACGCGAGATCAAAGTAGAAATTCGCACTGGAACAGATAATCACGGGGTAACCTGCATTTGCGAGTTTGTAGGCCATGTCCTCGCCTCCCCAACCGGCTACTGCATTCCAGGCATAGAGCTTCCAATCTTGATCCGCAAATTTAGGGTTTGGACTTACCACCGGGGACGAATGGGTTTGACCAATTTCTTCCCAACCGCCCATCATCCAACCGTGCTTCTTCAAAATTTGGGCAGTTCTGTCCCGGAAATAATCGTTTAAATCTGCTAATTGGATGGCAGGATTTTTACTCAAAAATTCCTTGCAAATGGGAGATGCAGTCCACACCCCTTTGGGCACCTCATCGCCTCCACTGTGCCAGTTTTTTTTCTCCACCCCTGCAACTGCATACATTTTTCCTATTTCAACTACCAATTTTTCGTAGAAAGCATAGGTAGATTCTTGACAGGCGCAAACCGTATTTCCCTTAAAATTTTGTGCCGATAAGTAAATGGATTGGTCTCCAGGATCTGCAAGCCGAAAGGCAAGCGCCTCCTCCTGCTTACCAACTTGCATGTAGCTTTGGTAGCGCTTTTCCATCGCCAAAATTGCCGCTCTGGAGTGGGCAGGCACCCCTAGCTCCGGGATCACTTCGATGTGCCGATCCTTCGCATACTTCAAAATCTCTAGAAAATCAGCTACTGTGTAAAAGCCAGAACCTGAAGGGCTCTTGTTTGGATCTGCTCCAGAGGCATAATAAGGCCAAAGAAATTCGGATTCATCCGTTGAAAAACCTCTTCGACCTCCAAATTCAGTTAATTCAGGAAGCCCAGGAATCTCGATTCGCCAGCCCTCGTCATTCGCCAAATTGAAATGAAAGACGTTCAACTTGTAGAAAGACATGAGATCCAAAAGCTTCAGCACCTGGTCCTTGGATTGAAAGTTTCTGGCCACATCCAAGAACAAGCCTCGGTATCCGTAAGCAGGGGCATCTTCAATTACTACTTGAGGGAGGGTCAATGAAGTCGCTCCTCCCTTCCAAATAATTGGATTCACCATCGCCAAGAAGGAATTGGCACCATACAAGGCCCCAATGGATGTGGATGCCTGAATTAGCACCTGAGCACCTTGAATTTGGATGGTGTAGCCTTCCTTTGCTAAGGATTTCACTTGTTCAAAACGAATGTTGAGCGGATTTTTCGATCCCCCTTCTTTCGGTGAATATCCCTTTTGGAGGATTTTTTCCAAGTAATCTCTTGTTTTCTCAAAGGCTTTGGGGGCATCAAGCTGAATCGCACTCGGGCTTAATTCGACTGCAGGGCCGGTATATTTCCAGCTTTTTGGACTTGGCAGATAAGGAGGAACATCCTTATCTGGAAGGGGAAATAAGGACCTGTTCTCGTTGTAGCGTTGCTGCGCACTAGTAACTGGAAAAGTAGTTCCCTCAGCCATTTTCGCCAGCATTGCTTCTGAGATCACCTCGTTTTTGGTTTGCGAGATTTCTTCCACTTTTCCATCGCCATGCGCGAGAATCAATCCTTCAGGAGGATAAGAATTCTTTAAGAATGCATTTCGGCTTTGGTAGGAAAATGAAAAGGATTCATTGGGCTGCAATGCGGGCGTTTCTCCTTCCCAAACAAAAAAATCTCCTTGCAAATGTTTCAAGTGGAGTTTTGGATCCATGGACTGACTCCGAATAGAAATAAAAATGGTATTGAAATACAACTTCCAGCCCGCATTCACTACTGTGGTTCCCCGATTGGTGAGTGTAAGTGTGGCAGAATGCCTTTCGGGTGAAGTGAATTTATTGTCTACCAATTCCCAGGAAGAGTGGACCTGTGCCCTTGCTGTAGAAAAACTTAATCCCATCAAAAAGCACAGCAACAGCGATTTATAAAAGAATTTCCGATTCATAGTTTAGCGAGTAGTTGCTTGTATCAAAATAAATTTAAGCCAAGTTATTTTTATAAACTTCTAATTTTAAATAAATTAAGAATCAAAAGTTCAACCACCCAGTACCTAAACCCAAAATAACCCATGCGTATAGATCAGCAAGCCAACACCATCAATGGCCGATACTTGGCTTTAGATGTCTTGAGGGGCATGACTTTGGCATTTATGGTCATCGTGAATACCCCAGGAGATTGGAGCACCCTTTATGCTCCGCTAGCTCATGCAGAATGGCATGGATTTACCCCTACCGACTTGGTATTTCCTACTTTTCTCTTTGTCGTGGGAAATGCAATGAGCTTTGCGCTCAAAAAAATGCAGGACATGCGACCGGCTGATTTTTATAAAAAAGTATTCACGCGGACATTCCTTATTTTCTCTATTGGTTGGCTCCTCAATGCATTTCCTTTTTTTGAACCCAATGAAGCAGGGCAACTCGCATTTATTGACCTGAGCGAGGTTCGACTTCTTGGAGTATTGCAGCGAATTGCATTGGCCTACTTGGGTGCAGCACTGATTCTCTATTGGGGAGGCATCAAACTCGGTTGGATATTCAGCATCGCCTCCTTACTAGCCTACTGGCCAATCCTTTATTATTTGGGTACGCCAGGGGATCCTTACAGCCTGGAAGGCAATGCTGCGCTTCATCTCGATTTGTTAGTTATTGGTGAAAAACGCATGTATATGGGTGAGGGAATTCCTTTTGACCC
>CAMCBC010000086.1 GCA_945872775.1 Spirosoma fluviale
CCTACTGTCTGGGAAAACGCGAGGAAAAATCTCGAGTACACCAGGGAGGGAGGTTTGCTTTATTTCTGCCATTGGGGCGGTTAATTTTTGCTTTCAGCAACAAAATAACCACTCCCTAATTGAGTATCCTAATCTAATCTAAGGAATTATGCTCAAATTTGGGGAGTCATTCTAGCGAGCAGGCATTAGAAACCTGTTACTTTGGGTAGCTCCCTTATCTTTTAGCTTATTTTTGTTCATGAGTAAATTTTCACGCAAACTCCAAAAACTACACGATACCGCTCCCCGTCAGGAAACTGCCGTGCTGGTTTCCTTGGTTCGGCAACATCAACCCGACCAAGAGGTGGAGGAGCATTTGGATGAGCTGGCCTTTTTGGCAGAGACCCTCGGAGCTAAGACCGTGTACCGCTTCAAACAAAAAATGGACAAGCCCGACATCCGCACCTTTGTGGGCAAAGGCAAGCTAGAGGAAATCCAAACCTATGTGGAGCACTTTGGAGTGGACATGGTCATCTTTGACGATGACTTGAGCCCTTCACAAATGCGGAATTTGGAGGACGAGGTAAAAGTCAAAATCTACGACCGCTCCTTACTTATTCTGGACATTTTCTTGCAGCGTGCCCAGTCTGCACAAGCCAAAACCCAGGTGGAGCTGGCCCGATTCCAATACCTCTTGCCCCGATTGACCCGCATGTGGACCCACTTGGAGCGGCAGCGAGGCGGTACAGGCACACGAGGTGGATCTGGAGAAAAGGAAATTGAAACCGATAAGCGGGACATTCGTACTAAAATCTCCCTACTCAAGGAAAAGCTAATTGAAATAGAAAAACAGGGCATCACCCAGCGCAAAGGCCGAAAGGGTATTGTCCGCGTGGCCTTGGTCGGCTACACCAACGTGGGCAAGTCCACCCTGATGAACTTGATTACCAAAACGGATATCCTTGCCGAAAACAAACTCTTTGCAACTGTAGATGCAACGGTACGAAAGGTGGTTCTGGAAAACATCCCCTTCCTGCTGTCCGATACGGTAGGGTTCATTCGAAAATTACCTTCCCACCTCATCGAATCCTTCAAATCCACCCTCGATGAAATCCGAGAAGCAGACCTCTTGGTGCATGTGGTTGATCTTTCCCATCACGCCTTTGAGGACCATATTGAGGTAGTTACCCAGACTCTGCAAGAAATCAAAGCTGGAGATAAGCCCATTTTGCTGGTGTTCAACAAGGTAGATCTGGTACAGCAGATGCCTTCCGAAGAGGAGCTATTGCAAATTTCTGAGCACGAACTTCAGGAAACTCGCTACTTAGATTTCAAGGCGCTTTCAGAAGCATTTGAAAAGAAAAATGGAATTACTCCCGTATTTATGGCCGCCTCTCTGGCCGAGAATGTGGAAGGATTCCGGGAGGCACTCGTTCAAGAGGTCAAAAAACAACACCGCAAACTGTACCCCCACTACTTGGAGGATCAGGTGGTGGACTGGGGAGGTTCCTGGGAAGAGGGACAGTAATTAAATTCTTAAAATCTCAATCAAGCTCCTGGAAGTGAAATCCCCTTTACCCTTCGGTAGAGGTTGAGCGCATACTTATCCGTCATGCCTGAGATAAAATCCACCAAAGCGCGTAGCAGTGGATAGGGATTCGATTCGGTCCCAAAGCCTTTGAGTGGGAAGTCCTCCGGAAGGAGACGAAGCAAACTTTTTTCCTGCCCAGAGGATAGTTCCGGGGCATAGCAATGGTGGTATAGCGCTTGGCTAAATGCAGTCAACAGACCATCCAACACCTGAAAACCGATGGCTTCCTTTTCTAGCACCACTTGGGAACGGTAAATTTGACGAATTGAGCGCTGTGAGATTTCTGCTAGTGCCTTGGCAGAAGGGATCATGTCTGTCAATGCTTTGTCAAAATTTCCCTTGCGCATGCCTTCCTCGTAGGTAGCAAAGGCCTCCACACTTTCCCGAATGAGCTTTCCGATCGTCAAGGCACGGAGCGCACCCAGATTTTGTGTTTGAGTTCGATTTTTTAATTTTTCCGGATCAAACAGCTCTCCTAAAATAGGCTTCAAGAGGCCTAGCGTATCTTCAAAAGAAATTAGTCCCAGCGTACAGCCGTCCTCCAAGTCAATGATGCTGTAGCAGATGTCATCCGCTGCCTCCACCAAGAAGGCGAGAGGATGTCGAGCCCAGCAATCGGCACCCACTTTTTCTATCCCCAATTCCTGAGCCATCTGCTCAAAATCTTGGAGCTGATTGATAAAAAAGCCGTATTTCTTCTGACTCTTTCGTGCGATATCCCGCTGTGCAATAAGGCTCGGACGGGGATATTTCGTGAATGCAGCTAGGGTGGCATAGGTCAATTTTAACCCGTACTGCTTGGATACCAACATGCGGAATCCTTGTGCATTTCCTTCAAAATTGGTCAGGTCCGCCCACTGATCCCCGCGAACATGGGGCATCCAAACCTTTCCGGAAAGCTGCAGTCTAAAGAAATCAGAGATGGCCTCCTCGCCTGCATGCCCAAAAGGGGGATTCCCAATGTCATGCGTCAGCGCTGCTGCGGCCACAATGGAACCAATACCTGCTGCAGTGACTCCTTTGGAGGCAAGTTTGGGGTATTTCTCAAGTAAAATTTCTCCTGCTGCCTTGCCCAAGGACCGCCCCACAGAGGACACTTCTAGGCTATGCGTCAATCGGGTGTGAACAAATGCTTGCTCTGGAAGGGGGAAAACCTGGGTTTTATCCTGAAGATTTCGAAAGGGAGCAGAAAAAATAATTCGGTCGTAGTCCACTTCAAACTCAGATCGTGCCGAGTCGGATCCTGTTGCTTTACCTTGTTCTCCAAAACGCCCAAAGGCGAGTAAATTCTCCCAATTCATCATACACAAAAGTACAGCTAGCGCTAGAAATTTCATGCCCTAGTCACAAAGAATACTCCGGTATGTCGCAAATTTCTTGGTTTGCTTTTGGTAAAAGCGCAGGATCAACCCACAAGTGCGGGGAATGAAAAGATTTGGCCTAAATTTGGAACCATGAATCCCAGGCTATTTATGCAGCGTGCATTGGAACTCGCCGAACTTGGAAAAGGACAGGTACGTCCCAATCCCTTGGTCGGCTGTGTGATCGTGCACGAGGGAAAAATCATCGGGGAAGGATACCATGAACAGTATGGAGGTCCGCATGCAGAAGTACATGCAATCGCTTCGGTAAAGGACCCAGAGCTGCTAGGGGAGGCTACGGCCTACGTAAGTTTGGAACCCTGTTCACACTGGGGAAAAACTCCTCCTTGCGCGAATTTACTATTAGAAAAAGGGATCAAATCCGTGGTCGTGGCCACCTTAGACCCCAACCCGCTCGTGGCTGGCAAGGGCCTACAACTCTTGCAAGATGCAGGGGTCGAGGTTACGGTCGGCCTGCTGGAGCAAGAAGCGAGATGGCAAAATCGCCGGTTTTTTTGTCAGCAAGAAAAACAACGGCCCTACCTTATCCTCAAGTGGGCTCAAACTCAGGATGGATTTATTGCGCGAAAAAATAAGGACTCCAAGTGGATCAGCGGTACCCAAAGTAGGCAATTGGTGCATCAATGGAGGGCCGAAGAGCAGGCTATCCTCGTGGGTAAAAATACCGTACTCCACGACAATCCTCGCCTCAATGTGCGTGACTGGACCGGAAACGATCCGATTCGAGTGGTCCTAGATTCCAAGTTGGAACTACCTGCAGACCTCCACCTATTTGATCAGCAGATTCCCACGCTTTGCTACAATACCCTGAAAAACGAAACACTTCCCAACTTGGAATGGGTGCAGCTACCCGAGCTAACTCTAGAGGCCTTGTTGTCCGATTTGCAGCGGCGCCACATTCAAAGCGTATTGATTGAAGGGGGGAGTCAAGTTTTACAGCAGTTTTTAAAAACAGGGCTATGGGATGAAGCCCGTGTATTTACCTCCCCAATTACTTTTGGCCGCGGAATTGCCGCGCCCGCATTCACTCAAATTCCTGCCGAATCCTATGCGGTGGGAGAAGATCAACTAGACGTTTACTACCATGGCTGAAACCCTATTCCTTCCACAATCAGGAACCAAAGAAGAAATTTACCAAGCGCTACTTCCGCAGGTGGAGGCCCTGATCACTGGTGAGCAAGATTTAGTTGCCAACCTAGCGAATATCGCCGCTGCCCTTCGGGAAGCCTTTGGCTTTTTTTGGGTGGGATTCTACGTGGTGCAAGGCCAGGAACTGGTGCTCGGCCCCTTTCAGGGACCCATTGCTTGCACCCGAATTGCCTATGGAAGAGGGGTCTGTGGGACTGCTTGGAAAGAACAGAAAACCCAGTTGGTACCCGATGTGGAAGCTTTTCCAGGTCACATTGCCTGCAGCTCCGCTTCCAAATCGGAAATTGTAGTACCGGCATTTCAGAACGGAGAGGTATTCCTTGTCTTGGATGTGGACAGTGATCTGTTGGATGATTTTGATGCAGTGGACCAGCGCTACCTAGAGGCCTTGATGGGCCTACTCGAAAAAACCAGAACTAGTTAAGCGCCTCGCGAACGAAGTCCTGGACCACCGCCAAGGTCTTTTCTTTTTCTTCTATCATTCCCAAATGACCTACACCTTCCAATTCGGTGTAGTGGGTAAAGTATTGTTGCTGAGCACGACTGGAATCAATTTTAACTGATCCATCTACCGTCCCTGCCAGTAGCAATTTCGGTCTAGCAAACTGCTGTAGTACTGCTATCCGATCTTTCCGATCTCGCATCGCCACGGTGTAGGCGAGTAAGCCCTCTAGGCTGGAGCGCTGCCCATCTTCAATGGCATGGGCCATCGCATCTGCCAACTCTTCGCGTCGATTTTCTGGAAACAACTGCGGAACGAAGGAACTCACAAATTTGGAAGCCCCGTGTTTATTCAAAAAGATAAGGACCCGATTGCGCATCTCCTTTTTTTCCAGATCATCTGCAAAGGCTGTGGAATGTAGCAGGCCAATGGCATGGATGCGGTCTCCCATACGCTCGAGCAAGGCCAAGGCCACATAGCCGCCCAAAGAATGG
The DNA here is from genome assembly GCA_945872775.1 of Spirosoma fluviale. GTDB lineage: Bacteria > Bacteroidota > Bacteroidia > Cytophagales > Cyclobacteriaceae > Algoriphagus. Next base: position 5,038 of record CAMCBC010000086.1, read on the forward strand.
CCAAGTACGATGGGATGTTGAATTTGAAGGGCATCCATCCATTCCTCCAGCTGCTCAGCGACATCTTCGAGGCAAGTGATGGGATGGTTAATTGGGGAAGAACCAAATCCAGGTAAGTCAGGACAAAGTACGCGGTATTGGGTAGACAAGGAATCGGCATAGTGCCTCCACATTTCCCCCGTTTCACAAAAGCCGTGAAGGAACAGGAGCGCTTGGCCTTGTCCTTTTTCAAAAAAATGCAGCATGATTGGACTGAATTTAGGCAGTTTGTTCCTGCTCAGCGAAGGCCTTTACTGCATTGGCGATTCCTTCTGGGTCAAAACCACAGTCGCGGTGCAGTTCCAATTGCTCTCCATGCTCGATTACATCGTCTGGAATACCCAAGCGTTTGACCTGAGCTTGGTAGCCTTGGTCCACCATCCATTCCAGGACAGCCGAACCAAATCCTCCCATCAAGCAACCGTCTTCAACCGTAATTACTTTCTTGAAGTTGGTAAATATTTCGTGCAAGAGTTTTTCATCCAGAGGCTTCACAAATCGCATGTCGTAATGCGCTGGATTCAGGCCTTCCTTCTCCAAAGATTCACAAGCCTCCACGGCATAGTTGCCGATGTGCCCGATGGTCAAAATCGCTACCTCTTCCCCTGCCTTGATGCGTCTTCCTTGCCCTACTGGTATCTGTTGAAAAGGTGTTTTCCAGTTGGGCATCACCCCATTTCCTCTTGGATAGCGAATGGAAAAAGGTCCACCATAAAGCGATCCGGTATACATCAAGTTGCGCAATTCTTCCTCATTCATAGGAGAGGAAACCACCAAGTTGGGGATGCAACGGAAATAAGCAATATCGTAAGCCCCGTGATGGGTAGGACCATCTGCACCGGCAAAGCCAGCACGATCCAAACAAAATACCACAGGGAGATTTTGCAAACAGACATCGTGCACGACCTGATCGTAGGCACGCTGCATGAAGGAAGAATAGATGTTGCAGAAAGGAACCAAGCCTTGCGTCGCCATCCCCGCAGAGAAGGTTACCGCATGCTGCTCTGCAATGCCCACATCAAATGCCCGGTCAGGCATCGCTGCCATCATCAAATTCATGGACGAACCCGAAGGCATGGCTGGAGTCACCCCCATGATGCGTGAATCTTGCTCTGCTAATTCAACTATAGAATGGCCAAATACATCCTGGTATTTGGGTGCTTGCGGAGTGCTTGGCGTTTTTTTGTAGATCTCACCCGTCAACTTATCAAAGGTGCCGGGAGCATGCCAGGTGGTTTTGTTGCCACTTTCGGCTGGACCGTAGCCCTTGCCTTTTACCGTGATGCAATGGAGGATTTTTGGTCCAGGGATATCTTTGAGGTCCTTCAGGATTTCCACCAAGTGATCCACATCATGGCCATCTACCGGTCCAAAATAGCGGAGGTTAAGCGATTCAAACAGGTTGCTTTGGTGAAGCACGGCAGATTTGATTGCCCCTTCTACTTTGGATATAATTTCTTGTGCGCTGCTGCCAAATTTGCTGAGCTTGCCCAGCACATTCCATACCTCGTCTTTTACCTTGTTGTAAGTATGCGAAGTAGTAATATCGGTCAAGTAATCTTTCAAAGCCCCTACATTGGGGTCGATGGACATGCAGTTGTCATTGAGAATGATCAGCAAGTTGGTGCCGCTGACCCCTGCATGGTTTAAGGCTTCAAAGGCCATCCCTCCAGTCAAGGCTCCATCTCCGATTACAGCTACATGTTGCAAGTTAGTCCCCTTGTATTTGGAGGCCATTGCCATGCCAAGCGCTGCAGAAATGGAGGTACTGGAGTGCCCTACGCCAAAAGTATCGAACTCACTTTCTTTGCGCTTTGGAAATCCCGAAATGCCGCCATAGACCCGATTGGTATGGAAAACATCCCTTCTTCCGGTCAATATTTTATGTCCATACGCTTGATGCCCTACATCCCAGACCAATTGGTCTTCAGGCGTATTGAGCACGTAATGGAGCGCTACTGAAAGCTCAACCACACCCAAGCTAGCTCCAAAATGCCCGCCATACACCGATACATTGTCGATGATAAATTGGCGTAGTTCCTGACTAATCTGAACTAAAGAATCTTTGGAAAAATTCTTCAAATCAGCAGGGCTATTGATTTGTGCTAATAATGGACCGGGTTGAATGTGCATCGGCAGGGGATTATTGTCAAAAAAGATTAACTTTTTATCTGTTCAGTTTGTTTGAAAAATACAAATACTCGAACTGAGTCTTTCTAAATTCTAGTCTCAAGATTTCCCTGAATTGAATATCTTTGGCTAGGAGTACCCAAAATTAATCCAAATAATTAAATATCCTGTGAGTTTCGAAATCAAATTACCCTTGTTCGAAGGCCCCTTCGATCTCATGCTCTTTTTTATAGAGCGGGACGAATTGGATATTTATGACATCCCGATTTCCAAAATAACAAACGATTTTTTGGACTATGTACATCACTTGGAAAACTTAGAAATTGAGGTTGCCAGTGATTTTATTCTTTTTGCGGCCACGCTGATGAAGATTAAATCTCGGATGCTGCTTCCTAGACCGGAGGTAAATGAGCAGGGAGAAGTCCTAGATCCGCGGGAGGAGCTGGTGCGCAACCTCCTCGAATACAAAAAATACAAATCGGTAGTGGAAGAGCTTTCCTCCATGGAACAAGAGCGCTTGTCCAAGGAAAAGCGGGGAAATCTGGTGAAAGAACTTCAAGAACTTAGTAAGGTAGAAGATGTGGAAGCGGAATTGCAGCACCTTGACTTGTACAAGCTGCTCCATGTATTCCAAAAATGCATGTCACGGCTGGCCGCTCGAGCGGATGAACCCACCCATACCATCATTCAGTATCCCTACACCATTGAACAACAAAAAGCATTTGTGCTTGAGAAAATCAGCTTCCAAAAGCAAGTTTCCTTTATGGAATTAATTTCCTACAAGCCTGAAAAAATAGTTGTGATTTATACCTTTCTTGCCATTCTGGAATTACTTCAACTTTCTGAGCTGACCCTGATTTTAGGGGAAGGCTACAATAATTTTTGGGTAGAAAAAATCGAACCTGTCACCACAGAAGCATGAAGTTAGATAACAAAAAGATTTTTCAGACCCTCAACCCAAATAGGGTTTGGGTACCCATCCTGATTGGCTTGGCGATTGTTATTGCCATGTTTTATTTCGATCCCAACTTGACTGTAGAAAACTTACGGGTGGTCGTTGATGCTTCTCCTTTTTTTATATTCCTTTCCATTTTGGTGATTTTCTTACGTGACTTTGGCTATGTCTACCGTATCCGAGAGATCACCGACCGGCACCTGACTTGGACCCGAGCTTTCTATGTGATCATGCTTTGGGAATTTGCCTCAGCGGTCACCCCCTCCGTAGTGGGAGGATCGGCTGTAGCCATGTTTATTCTAAACAAGGAAGGCATTAAGATGGGTAAAGCCATTGCCTTTGTGATGGTGACCGCCATTTTTGACAACCTGTTTTTTGTGATTGGAGCTCCGATCATCCTGTATTTTGCCCAAGGAAATATCTTTCCTGAAAGCAAATTGTTGGAATCTCAAGTAGGGAGTAGCCTTCAGGCCCTTTTCTGGATTAGCTATGCCCTCTATGCCTCCTACAGCTTATTGATGGCCCTTGGCCTATTTTACAAGCCTCGGGCATTCAAATGGATATTGATCAAGGTTTTTTCCATCCGCTTTCTTCGAAAGTGGAAGCACGATGCCCAGGAGTATGGAGACCAAATTATAGACGCATCCAAGCTACTCCGTGGAAAAAATCCGAGCTATTGGGGCAAGATCATTGGTGCTACCATTATGGTTTGGTCTGCCCGCTACTTAATGCTCAATGCCTTGATGGGCGCTTTTGTGCCTTTGGACCTCTTTGACAACATCATTGTCTTTGCCCGACAGGTGATCATGTGGATTGTCATGATGATTTCTCCTACGCCAGGAAGTAGTGGAACTGCAGAGTTTTTCTATGCGCAGTTTTTCGAGCAGTTTTTAGGGAAATACACCTTTGTGACGAGCATTATCTGGAGGCTGCTATCTTACTATCCTTACTTGATTTTGGGAGCCATTTTCCTTCCAAGATGGATTCGTCAGGTATTTTTCAACAAGAAAACGGACTTGAGCTAAATGCTGACCCAGCTTACACTGCCCCTTTTAGAACGAATTCTTGACAGCAAGTGCCTAGGGAAGGTGCCGAGTCAAGGAATAGCACAGATCAGCATTGATTCAAGGCAAGTCCTGCATCCCGAGCAAACCTTGTTTGTGGCCCTAAAAGGTGCAAAGGCGGATGGGATTACCTTCGTTGCTTCCTTGATCGAGGCGGGCGTTCGATCCTTTTTGGTAGATAAAAATGCAGCAATACCTGCTTTTTGGCTTGAAAAAGCCTGTTTCATCCCTGTCAGCGATACCCGTGCTGCACTTCAAGCATTGGCCGCTTACCAACGAGCTCAATTTGCAAAACCCATCGTAGGCATCACAGGCAGCAATGGCAAAACCATCGTCAAAGAATGGCTGGGGCAGGTGTTGAGCCAGCAATTTACAGTTGCCAAAAGCCCCAAAAGCTACAACTCCCAGGTGGGGGTTCCGCTTTCAATTTTTGGCATACAGCCCTACCATCAAGTAGCCATCCTCGAGGCTGGTGTCTCCAAAAAAGGGGACATGGATACCTTGGCAGAAATGATACGCCCAGATTTGGGGATTTTTACCAACATCGGTTCGGCACATGAAGAAGGATTTGAGGGGATCACAGAAAAAATTGCCGAGAAGCTCAAGCTTTTTGAAGGCACTAAATTGCTGCTGTATTGCAAGGATCAAGGCCTGCTCGCCAAAGCCATTGAGCAAGAGGTGCCGGAAGAAAATCTTATTTCCTGGTCCAAAAATCCGGGAGCAGACTTTAGCGTTTCCTGGAAAACCCTCGAGAGTAGTTCCAGGATTGTGGTCATGAAAAGTGACCTTCAAACGCACACTTTCCAAGTGCCCTTTACGGATCAGGCTTCCTTGGAAAATGTCACCCATGTGATCCTAGCCGCACTAAGTTTAGGACAGGAGGCCCTAGCCATTCAAGAAGGGTTGAGTCACCTCAAGCCCGTGGACATGCGCTTGACTCTCAAGCCAGGCATCAA
>CAMCBC010000087.1 GCA_945872775.1 Spirosoma fluviale
TCAAGTAACCCGCCGACCTTGGGGAGCCAAGGAATTTGCCCTAGCAGACAAACAGGTGGGCATACGATTTCAACAATGGTAGGCAAAATTCGATGTCGTTAGAAGTAAGATCGAAATGCTTAAATGGTAAAATTCAGTGGCTTAAAACTGTACAATGAGGGCACCGCACGACTGACTTATGAAAAGTGTTAGGGAAGCAGGGTCGAAGTAAATTAATCAACCCAATAAGCCGATCTCCGCTTTTCCATGCCCATCCGGAGTAGTGTAGAAAGGACGTTTTTCAATTTTATAATTCTTATCCGGTGCAATTCCCAAGGCATGATAAACTGTCTGATGAATGCTGGCAATCTTGATAGGATTTTCAATAGTGACGCATGGTCGCTCATCAGCTGTTTTTCCAAAAACATGCCCACGTTTAATCCCTCCCCCAAACATCAGCATGGAGCAACCATTCGTAAAGTGGCGGTGCATCCCGTAGTTTTTCATATCTTCTATGATGTCAGGAACTTGAACTTGATCCTGCACTTTCAGGTCTGGTCTCCCCTCGGTCAGCATATCCCTACTAAATTCGCTCGCAACGATTACCATGGTCCTCTCAAGTTTACCGCTAGCGTCAAGATCTGAAATCAACTGCGCAATTGGAGAGTCGATCATTTTCTTCATATCCTTCAACCGAGTGTTTCCATTGTCATGGGTATCCCAACCGAAAAAAGGTTCATATTCAGTAGTCACGGTAATGTATCGAGCACCTTGATCAACAAGCCTTTTGGCGAGTAGACAGCCCAGTCCAAACTTCCCCGTATTGTACTTGTCATAGCTTTCTTTGGGTTCCTGACTTAAATCAAATGCTTTTGCTTCAGGTGAATTCAGCAGAATGTAAGCCTGTTCCATGGATTGCTTTAGGGATTCCTTTTGATAATCAGACCCAAATTCTCCAATTGGGCTAGCTGAAACCAGGTCCTGGTACAGCTTATTTCTCGACTCGAATCGCTTGGTATCCATTCCGATAGGTGGACGCACGCTATCCAAACCTGCAGTCGGGTCAGGGATTAGGAATGGGCCGTTTTCACTGCCAAGAAATCCAGCGCTATGAAAAGCTTTTAGTTCTTCACCTTCACCAACCGTAAATCGCTGACCAATATTAATAAATGGTGGAATCACGGGATTTAAAGGGCCTTTTTCCTTGGCAATCCAGGCACCCAAATGTGGGACAACTACAGATTGTGGTGGTTCGTAGCAGGTATGAAAATGATATTGATGTCTTGTATGGAGAATAAAACCTAGATCAGCGGCAACATAGGATCGGATCAGCGTTCCTTTGTCCATAATCTTCCCGATTGATTCCAGCCCCTCCGAAAAATGGACTCCATCCAATATTGTAGGCACTGAAGGGAAGGTACTTAGCACTTCTTTAGCTTCCATTCCCTTCCTGAAAGGAGTAAATTTCTTGGGATCAAAAGTCTCGGTATGAGCCATTCCTCCAGCCATAAAAAGTAAAATCACTGAATCCGCAGTAGAAGGCATTTGGGGTGTTCCACAGGAAGAAAGCAAGCCTGACATAGGCGCCCCCATTGCCATACTTGCAATCGCCGCAGCACTTGTTTTCTTTAAAAAATCTCTTCGATTCACCTGATATTTCATGTTTTGCAAGACTTAATTTAACTCTTCAATTTATAGCGATTAAAATTTACCCTGGTCCAAATCTGTAGACTATATGCTCGGGCCTACTAACCATCAGGTACTAACTTGGATCTATCAACTATGGGTTAATAAACCATCTGAAACTCTGGTAGCAACAAAACCGCCCAAAAGAAATCTTGAATCTGAGCGGAACTTGGATTCTTACCCAAGGCCGCTTTTGCGATTTCTTGCTCTTTCAAACTTGGCTTTCGGTGAAGTGCTTTTTGATACAATTGTTGAGTGAGCTGATCTGGATTCGGGTAAATTGCCTTCCACTTTACTGCACCATTGTGCAATGCAGCATTCAGTCTTTCTCCATTGGTAAGTTCCAAGGCCTGTAATAAACTTGCCTGTGAATCCCTGCTCGTAGAGACGATTTCTCGATTTGGACGACCCAAAGCAGTTAGAAATGGATTATTCGCGACCAAAGAGGCTCGTGGGAATGAAGGCCCTTTAATTCCTTCAGCCAGCAATTCGTTTGGCTTGTACTTCATCTCCTTAGAATCAAAAAGCGGGTAGATCATCTGACTCACCGCATCAGAAAATTGTTCGGCAGTCATTCTTCTTCTGATCAAGCCTTTGAATTGAAAATCATCCGCAATCAATTGGTCCGCGGATTTAATACTTACCGATTGGGACTGGTAGCTATTGGAAGAGGCAATTTGAAATATCAAACGCTTGATGTCGTAGCCATTTTCGGCAAAATCCACCGCCAGCCAATCAAGCAAATCCTGACTCCAGGGGAGGTTATCCATTTCATCCACAGGTTCAACGATTCCTCTACCCATCATTTGCTTCCAAATTCGATTTACGATGGTTCGGTACATTCTTCCGTTTGCAGGTTGCACAAGGCGATCCGCAAGCTGACGAAGTTTCTCAGCACGGTTTGCAGCGCTGTCGATATCCCCGAGTTCTTCCCAGAGAATTTTGGTTTTGGCCAAGGTACCGGTTGGCTGCTCACATCGGCTAACTTCCAATGTGGAGTCCGCGAAAATATTGGCAAAAGCATACGCTTCCTCGAGTTTCCAGTCACTGATAAAGCTATCGTGGCAGGAAGCACACTTCAGGTTGAGGCCAAGAATGACTTGTGCCACATTTTGAGCTGCCTGCACTTCTGTCCGCTGACTTGCATTTACTGTTCCTCTCCAACGAATCCCTTCGATAAAGCCTTTTGACTTTTCATTAGGGCTTAAAAGCTGTTTAACAAACTGATCGTAGGGCTTGTTGTCGCGGATGGAAGTGTACAACCAGTCGGTAATATTGAAGCGGCCGTTGGTGATGTAACCCGTTCCAGTGTAGTCATTTCGAAGGGCATCGTTCCAGAAAGTCAGCCAATGAATGGCATAATCGTCATTTCGATTTAGAAGCTTTTGAAGCCAAATTGTTCGCTTTTCTGGTCGGGTATCCTGCGAAAAGGCCAAAAATTCTTCCGTCGTAGGGACCAACCCAATCACATCAAGGTAGATTCTTCTCAGGTAGGTTCGGTCATCTATTTTGGCTTGCCAATCAAGATTGTTTTCCTTGAAATATTCGTTGACCCATAGATCAATCGGGTTACTCATTCCTGCCGTAGCCCGAGGAAGTACCGGCTTTCTTGGGGCCAATTCCGCAACGCGATAGATGGATTGCTGGGCTGCTCCATCAGGCCAGGGTGCTCCCTTAGAAATCCAAAGTTCCAATAATTGTTTTTCTGAATCAGTTAGCAATTTGCCTTTGGAAGGCATCACATCTTCATGCCCTTTTCGTAGGTTGATGCGTCTGATTATTTCGCTTTTTGAAGGGTCGCCTGGGACCAAAATCTTACCTGATTCTCCGCCTGCAAAGACAAACTCTTTCTCATCGAGTCTCAATTCTCCTTCGATTTTGGCTCCGCTATGGCATTTGTAACAATTGTGCGCTAGAACCATCCTCACCTCTCCGATAAGTTTCATTTCCGTCTCGGGATTGAGTTCAGCTTGATAAGCTGATAGGTTTATTTGAGAGGAAATCGATTCTTCAGGCTGTTCAGAGCTGCCATTGAAAGGGAGTATTTCTGTGAGAAAATCTTCACCATGGGTTAGCGAAGCTCCAAAATGTCCGGTAACCGAAACTCCCAATGCAGTGATGAAAAGGAAAGATCGATAAACTAAAACCTGATTTGATTTCTGCTCTTTTGAGATTCTCTGCGATAAAAGTAAGACCAACAAACTCAGCACTGCAGTTGCAATTCCTACCTGCTGATGCAAGTCTAGAAGTTCTCCCTCAATGGAATCTGAATTTGCCAAAAGCCAGCCAAAAACTGCCGCCATGATAGCACTGACGGCTCCAATCAAAACAAGCAGTTGAATTGCAGGACGGAATTTAGAATCAAATTTTTTGAGCGTAAAAAATTCTAAAATCGCCGCAAAAATCAAAAAGGCAATAGGGAAATGCACCACCATCGGGTGAAGTCTTCCTAGAAAATGCCAAAGCCAAAAAGTAGTTTCTCCGTCCGATGAGATCGTTTCTTGTGCAAGGGCAGGTGAATTAAATACCAAAAAGGCAAAGACCACGACTGGCACAACGAAAAGAAGTTTTTTTGTTTTGAAAGGAAGAAGAATTCTTCTTTGCATAGTGGAATTTAGATTTTCAGTTGATCATCTGCTGTAAATAAGCCTTGTTCCAAATCAAAAACTGCCTAAACTTATTTGTTTGTAGTCTATGATTTTCAGCAAAAGAAACTATTCTGTGACATAGGGTTGATTTGATAAATCAGTTTGAAGCTACAGGATTAACCTAAATTTTGCCAGTTGGTCATCACTGAAGTTGGCTAGTAGCGGATAATTCCATTGCTTCCTAACGAAGTTAAACTTTTTAAACATTTACTTACACACCGCGAAGGAAAAAGAAGCCAGTACGCTTAAAGCGCTAATTAAGAGTTTTCTATAGAACCTAGGCCTACAAAAAATCGATTCCTAGCGAAAAGAAAACCTACTAAATGCATTTCCTGAAAAACGAAAAATCTTGGAGAAAAGGCAATTGTAGAGAACTGTATTCTTCGTATTCTTAGTAATCCTTATCGTTTGGCTCCGAAATGACCGGTAGGTGATTAGAGCCAAATAGTTTGAATCTTTGATACCCCTTCAACTCATTCTAAAAATAAGTTATAAATGATTGGAAATAAGCAAATTGAAATCTCATTTGCAACAAGTGATGACAGAAGTAAAATTTATTCTCTCCGCCATGATGTATATGCATCAGAACTGATGCAGCATCCTGAGAATGAAGCAAGGTTTTTTCAAGATAAGTTTGATGACTTCAATACCTATATCGTTGCAAAAATAAATGCAGTACTTGTTGGTTTCATTTGTGTAACTCCTCCTATCAAAAACGAGTATTCCATTGATAAATATTTCTCTCGAGGTGAAATTCCTTTCCCTGTTGATGCCGACACATTTGAATTGAGAATATTAACGGTAATCAAAGAGTTTCGAGGGAAACCAATTGCAGTTGCATTGATGTGGGCTGCTTTTCGGTTTATTCAATCCCATGGTGGTACTACTATCATGGCCATAGGTCGGTCAGAAGTGCTGAACATGTATTTGAAACTAGGATTTAAGACCACGAATAAGACGATTAAGGTAGGTGAAGTGACCTTTACTTTGATAAATTCAAACGTTGAGGAATTGAACACCTATATCGAAAAGAATTTCAAAAATTTTTTCATCAAGGTAAAAAATCAATGCAATTGGAAATTAGGAATCGATTTCTTTAAACCAGCGAGCTGTTACCATGGGGGAGCGTTTTTTGATGCCATTGGAAACGAATTTGATGACCTAAGCAAAAGAAATGAGATCATTAATGCAGATGTGTTAGATGCTTGGTTTAATCCTGCTCCACAGTTGGTAAAAGAATTGGAAGCTCATCTGTCCTGGATCTGTAAAACTTCTCCTCCGACCGATTGCATTGGCATGGCCAATGGCATAGCTAAAGCAAGAGGGCTAAAGCCAGAAAATATCCTTCCTGGGTCTGGATCTTCTGACTTAATTTTTCTTGCATTTAGAGAATGGTTAATCCCTGAATCACGCGTGTTGATTCTTGATCCGACTTATGGTGAGTATTTCCATGTCCTGGAAAACATTATTGGATGCAAGGTTGATCGGATTAATTTAGTTAAAGCTAAAAATTACACCGTAGACTTAAATGAACTTGTAACTCGTGCAAAAGACAAGTACGACCTAATCGTTATTGTCAATCCTAATAGCCCCACAGGCCAGCATATACCTAGGGTAAGTCTTGAGAATGCTTTGCTTCAAATACCAGCTAGTACACGTATCTGGATTGATGAAACCTATATTGAATACTGTGGGAGTGAGCAGACCTTAGAGAAATTTGCTGCCAAAACGAGCAATTGTATTGTTTGCAAATCTATGTCTAAGGTCTATGCTTTAAGTGGACTTAGAGCTGCTTATTTGTGCGCATCACCCTTTCAACTTGAAAAATTAAGATCTATTTCTCCCCCTTGGGCAGTGAGTTTACCTGCACAAATTGGAGCATTGATAGCCTTAAAAGAGGGCTTGTATTATGAAAAATGCTATCAGGAAACGCATGTACTTCGGGAGGAATTTACCAAAGAATTAAGAAAGCTTAATTCAATAGAAGTTTTGGAAAGTAAAGCCAATTTTGTTCTGTGTTATCTCCCGAAAAATGGACCTACTGCTGAAAAAATTGTGTCTAAATGTAAAGAAAAGGGTTTGTACTTAAGAGATGTAGCCAATATGGGGGTCAATTTTGATGACTACACTATTAGAATTGCGATTAAGGACAAGGAGACAAATCAAAAGATGTTGATGCTAATCAAGCAAGTTCTTGAACAACTAAATCTAGGTTAGTGTGAATAGCAGTTTCACTAAATGAGTCACAGAAATGCTCAGTTGACAATTTCTGAAAAAACACTACCTTTCAATAGGTATAAATCGTTGGGATTCAGAGAGAATCCGAATTTTAAACTGATGGTGCCAATAAATGGATAAATGATGATCAATAGCATTTTAAGGATTAAAGTTCTGTTAGTTATTCTACTTTTTCAAAATCAGATTCACGCTCAAGAATTCAGTAGCTCTGCAACTACTGAAGCTGGATTTACCGAGGATTACTCCTTCGAAAACTCTTCAATTTATATCCCAAAAAACGGGTTACGGGTTGAACTTCTCGGTTCACTTATTTTTCCAGGCTTCAAAATTGGGTTGGAAAAGCCATTCAGTTATACGCAGATTGAGAAGTACCGAAGAAACAAAATAAAAAGGTTGTACAAAGAGCGGTATTTATCCTACAGCATGGGTATGTACTATCAAAACAACTACCACACCAATATTTTCCCACAGGCAGAGTTAATTGTGAGAAGGCAGAAAAGTAAAGGATTTTACTACGAAAGATCACTTGGTTTGGGCTTTAGTAGAACTTTTGTGAATTCACCGACCTTTTCTATTTCTGATGATGGAAAGATCGAGGAGCAGTCACTGTCTGGCAATTGGTATGGCCTTGCCTCAATCGGTGGAGGAATTGGGTACAACGCTTACCTCAAAAATCAAAGACCCTATTCAGTTTATTTAAAACTCCATTTAATGGTGATGTATCCATACAACACGTTTATAACCCCTAGACCAACGATAGGAATTGGATACAACTACAATTTTTCAGGTCTTGGGGAAGCTAACCCCCGATTAAAACACAAAGTGAAGCGGCGTTGAGAATTTTTGAAAACCACAGAATCAATTGACCATGAAAAAATTTGTTAAGTACCTACTTGTTATTGGAATCGCCTTGTCTTCATGGGGATGTGAGAAAGATCCTTTTACTCTTTCAGGAATGGCAGAGGATCATTTTTTCTTAAAGAGTGGCAATCAGCATATGCCAATTACTGTGGCAGGCAATGTTGATTCTAAGAAATTTATTGTCATTATTCATGGAGGCCCGGGAGGAAATGGTTTGGACTATAGAGATGGGTATATAAAAGATTTAGTCGAAAAAGAATTTGTAGTTGTTTATTGGGATCAACGATTTGCAGGAAATACGCAAGGCAACGGAGGGAATGTCGACGTTACAGAATTCCGTAAAGACATCAAAAATTTGGTTTTACTTCTTGGCGATAAATATGGTTCAGCTAGTGAAATCTATTTATTGGGTCATAGTTGGGGTGGATTTTTAGCTCCATACTTTTTGGTAGATGGTGATAATCAAAAAATGGTTAAAGGTTGGATACAGGTTGGAGGTGCACATAATTACAATTTGAATGATTCGCTCACACGTGAAATGCTGATCAACTACGGAGAGGCTGAATTAGCAGCCGGTAATAATGCAACAGATTGGAATGAAATAGTAGATTGGTGTAAAGAAAATGGTTTCCAAGGGTCTGAAAACTCCTCAAAGCTCAACCAATTTGCACATAGCGCGGAGGGGCTATTTGAGGATATAACTGTACCTGAAAGCAGTGTAGACTTTAAAAAAATCCTTGCCGATGCACTTCTATCAAAATGGTCAAATGGAATTACATCTGGGTTAAAAAGTATTGATGCTCCCACTTTTGAGAATCCAAATTCTGACCAACTTTTCAAACTTACGTTGCCTACACTATTGCTATGGGGAAAATATGATTTTGTTTGTCCTCCCGAACTAGCAGAAGACATTGAAAAATACATTGGAAGTGCTGATGTCGAAAAAATTATCTATTCAACATCTGGTCATTCTCCGATGATGAATGAACCTGACAAATTTTGGTCGGACGTAGTGGAGTGGATTAGAACCCACTAAAGAATAGGTGATGCCAAGTGGATTCCTCATGAATCGGAATAAACCTTGGCACCAGTACTTTAATCGAATTTTGGTTGTCCCTTTCTTTTTATTTTCGATCTAGAACATTCAACAGGTGCAGGTTTGGTCGTATGGTATTTTATCTTGACCCTGTGCCTTATTTTTACAATTGATTTATTTTGAAATCAAATCCTTCCATAAATTACAACTACCTAAATCAAATGAAAGTCAATCCAAAATACCTGGTTCCCTTGACGATTCTAGTTTCGGCCCTAGGCTACTTTGTGGACATCTACGACATTCTACTTTTTAGCATTGTTCGACAATCCAGTTTGGCCTCGCTTGGCGTATCCCCTGAACAATCCCTGGATGTAGGGCTATCCATTTTAAATTGGCAGGTAGGGGGACTGATCCTAGGCGGAATCCTTTGGGGCGCGATAGGAGACAAAAAAGGAAGGCTTTCGGTCCTCTTTTTTTCCATCTTACTCTACTCCCTGGCAAATTTCCTGAACGGATACATCGTCTCCGTGGAGCAATACAAATGGTGCCGCTTCATCGCTGGAATTGGACTTGCCGGTGAATTGGGAGCAGGAATTACCATCGTGTCCGAAATCATGTCCAAACAAAAACGAGGCTACGGAACCATGATCATCTCTTCAGTGGGTATGTTAGGTGCAGTCGTGGCAGCCATCGTCGGGCTAAATCTCCCCTGGCAGACCGCCTATAAAATTGGGGGAATCCTTGGTTTTCTCTTGCTCGCCTTACGCTTCGGCGTAGCAGAGAGCGGCATGTACCAACACATGAAACAGCAATCGAGAGTTCCGAAAGGGAACTTCTTTTACTTGTTCGCCAACCGAACACGCTTCATCAAATACTTAAAATGTATTTTAATTGGCCTTCCCACCTATTTTATTGTGGGACTGCTGTTGACTGGAGCCCCAGAACTGGTGAAAACGGTCTTTAATTTGGAAGTACAGCCCACCTTAGTTGCCAAACTGGTGATTGTCACCTACACCGCCATTGCGGTAGCCGACGTTGGATGTAGCTGGCTTAGCCAGAAACTCCAATCCAGGCGAATCCCATTGCTCCTATTTCTAGGAATATCGTTGGTGGGAACCCTTCTCATACTTTTCTTCCCCATTACCCAGATGGAACAGGTTTACGTCATCTTCTCCATTTTGGGTTGCAGCATTGGCTTCTGGGCGGTCATGATGTCCAATGCTACGGAGCAATTTGGGACGAACATCCGAGCCATGGCAACTACCACAGTTCCCAACTTTATCCGTGGACTACTGATCCCCATGACTTTCGTATTCCAAGGACTTAAGCCAGGGTTAGGGATTCAGTACAGCCTCGCAATCGTTGGGATCCCTGTTATCTTGATGGCAATCTATGCGGCTTACAGTTCTGAAGAAACCTTCAACAAAGACCTAGACTACGTGGAATAACCACAATCTCTTAAGTAATGCAGGCAAAGACCTTTCGCCTAGTTAAAATGGAGAAATAGTGAAAATCACAAATTTCATTTACCAGATTACCAAAATTTGGTAACTTGAACAAAAGTAAAAAACCATGGGCAGAAATACATCCATATCCTTAGGGGATCATTTTGAAAATTTTATTGAATCGACCGTTTCAAATGGGCGTTTCAATAACGCCAGTGAGGTAGTTCGCGCCGGACTTCGCCT
>CAMCBC010000088.1 GCA_945872775.1 Spirosoma fluviale
CTGGCCAGTGCCTGAATTGGTATTCGAGGCGCTTCCTTTCTTACATGGAGTGCATGCTCCTTTGATTTTTGTGGGAATCATGACCTTTATTTTGATTGCAAGCTCTGTGACCATGGTATTGGCGGTAGAAGCGGGTCATCGCAATGACAGAGATGATGTGGTTAAATGGATGCTTTGGACGCTATTGGGAGGGATTACCTTTTTGAGCTGCCAAGCTTGGGAGTGGTCTCACTTTATCCATGGTACTGACAATGGTTCGCTCCTAACCTATGTGAATGGCTTGGGACAAAACGTAACCGAGACGGTTTTTGGAGCCAATCTGATGGTCAATGAATATGGTCCTGCATCTTTTGCCCAGCTATTTTTCTTCATTACCGGATTTCATGGTTTCCACGTAACCATCGGTGTATTCTTATTGTTCCTTTGCTTTTACCAAGCAGCTGTTGGGATTTATGACAAAAGAGGGCACTACGAGATGGTTGAGAAAATCGGACTCTACTGGCACTTTGTAGACTTGGTTTGGGTATTTGTATTCACCTTGTTTTATTTGATCTAAGCAATTCAATTCGCTCATTATGGAAGTTCAAGACACTAAATCTACGCTTCAGGTAACTCCTAGAAACGAGGATAAAATAAAGAAAATCTGGAAAACAGCCCTTATTCTGTTGGTAATAACCTTGGCAGAGTTCGTGATGGCATTTACCATGGATAGAGGTATTTTGCTGTATTCACTATTTATCATTTTGACTATTTGGAAGGCCAAATACATCATGATGGAGTTCATGCACCTTGGTGAGGAAGCCAAGCCGCTTTTTTATTCCATTATTGTACCCTTGATCTTTTTGGTCTGGCTGGTAATTACCTTGATTAAAGAAGGATCGGACATCTTTACGATGCGCTGGTAGAAAAATAAATCAGAAAAAAATTGGGTTGGAGTGAATCACTTCAACCTTCTTTTTTGTTATACCCTTGTTATGCGAAGTTTACGAATTCTCCAGGGTTTAGTCTTGGTTTGTATTTTGTTAATCCCTGTCTTGATCTTCTTGTTTTTGAAGGGATTTGGAAAAAACGAGTACGAACTCCCTATCCTTTTTCAAAATGGGGTAGACAACCCTCTTCAAGAGTGTCCTGCGGCTGATAGTTCACAGCATTACATCCCCCAATTCACTTTTATGAATCAGGACGGGAAGGCTATGGGAAGGGAGGATATGCAAGGTAAAATCACCATCGTAGATTTCTTTTTTACTTCTTGTCCCAGCATTTGTCCGTTGATGTCTAAGGAGATGGAACGGGTGAATGATCATTTCAGGGATGAACCCCAGGTGCAAATCATGTCTATTAGCATCGATCCTACCTACGATACTCCACAAATCCTGAAGGCCTATGCCGAGGAGCATCACGCAATTCCAGGGAAATGGCATTTTCTTTCAGGTTCTAAAGAGGAGACCTTTCAGTTGGCTCGTTGTGGATTTGTACTACCTGCAATGGATGGAAATGGGGTGCCAGACGATTTTGTGCACAGTGATAAATTTATTTTGATTGACGACCAAGGAAGAATCCGTGGGTACTACAGTGGTACTACCCGGGAGCAAGTGGATCTTTTGATGTTGGAAACAAAAATCTTACTCTATGGAAAAGACTAATACAGCGAATACGAATCCGCAAGAAGCGAAAGTAAAAAATTGGATTATCGGCATCTCTATTGCCATCCCTCTAGCAGTGGCAGTTCTTTTATTTATGCCTACCAAGATCACTTCCTTGGGTGGCTGGGTTTATTTTCTGCCGCATCTCAACGCAGTTATCAATTCTGCTGCTTCGCTAGCCTTGGTGTTGGCCTTGGTATTTGTCAAGCAGAAGAAGTACAATTTGCATGGGGCCACGATGACCGTTGCATTTGTTTTGGGAGCTATATTTTTGGTGTCCTATGTGATCTACCATGGTGCTGCCGAAAGCACTCCATTTGGAGGTGAAGGGAATATTCGGATCGTTTACTATTTCTTGTTGATCACCCACATTCTTTTTGCAGCGATTGCGCTGTTTCCCATCCTGTTTGCGTATTACTATGGGTATACCAATCAACGAGAGAAACACCGTAAGGTGGTAAAATATGCTTACCCCATTTGGTTGTATGTATCCGTGACGGGTGTGATTGTTTACCTGATGATTTCGCCATACTATACCCAGACATTCTAATAGCTGTAGTCAAACTTCCAAATACAGAAGTACCCATGAAATTCAAAATCACAGTTCTTTTCGCCATGAGTTTTCTTGTTTCCCTTGGAGCTTCTGCGCAGTGTGCCATGTGTAGGGCGTCGGTAGAAAACAATGTAAGCAATGGGGAAACCTCAATTGGTGCAGGACTAAACAATGGGATTTTATACCTCGTAGTGATGCCGTACTTAATGGCCGGAATCATAGGGTACTTGTGGTATCGGTCTTCCAAAAAGAAGAAAGCGAAACTGCAGCCCCGCTAATACTCCTCAGCAAAGTTTGATACCAGACTTTGCTTTTTTATTTTTAGTCTACATGAAACTCTCCATCCGTGGTATACTTCTTTTGGGAAGTGTACTCCTTCTGCCTTTAGTCCTGATTTTGAATTTTTTTGTGTATCAAAAAAGTCAAGAGGAGACCTACATTCAGGCCATTGAAGACAAAGTTCATGCTGTAGAAATCGCGTTTAATCAAGATTTTGAACTTTTTCAACGCCAAGGAGGCAATCCGGATTCCTTGAGTTTTGCGCAGGTAAGTAGTGGGTCTTTTAACTATCCTTTCTTCATCGTTAGTCCTCAGAAAGAGCTGCTGTATTGGTCCAGCAATGAGTTTGTTTTGGATTTTACTTCCTTGGATTTGACGAGCGAATTTCAAGTTCTGGATTCGCCCTATGGTACTTTTTTGGTAAAGCTTCAAAAAGTAGAATCGAAGGAGGGGAGTGAATTTTTTGTTCAAGCCTTCCGATTGGTATGGGCTGGTAATATCAAAAATGACGATGTGGTGATGGGGCCTAATCCAGAGGTTTTTGGAAATTCCTTATTTACACTTTACCCCAAGCCAGCCGATGGGGCTTTCCAAGTGAAGGCTTCTTCTGGGCGACCGCTTTTTGGATTGGATTTTAAATTGGGTTTTGTTTCAGTAGGGAAAACCTGGACCACTCCTCTGTTAATTTTTAGCTTCTCCCTCTTTTTGTTGTATGCATTTCTAAGCTTTAATTTTTTGAGAAAAAAATGGATGAAAGGACAGGTTTGGCAAGCGCTGGGCTATGGGTTCTTTATTCTTGTAGTGGTTCGGGCAGGCATGCTTCTTTCCAATTTTCCTGAGGCCTATTTGGATCTTTCCATTTTTGATTCAAGTAGGTACAATTCATCCTGGTTGGTGCCTAGCTTGGGGGATCTTTTGCTTCATACAGCCTGCTGTGTACTTATTCTAGGGCTGCTGGTGTCCCAGCTCTCTTCCAAACCTGTTTTAGAGAAATTTGCATTTTGGCAGATTCGAGTTCGAGAAGAGGGCTTGCTTGTAATCGCCTTTGCAATTTCCACTTTGTTTTTTTGGGCCCTTTGGGCGATCGTTCGGGATTTGGCACTGCATGCGTCATGGAGTTTGGATATCTCTTCCGTCCCAAGTTTTGATAAGATGGTGGGGATTAGCTTCCTGATTATCTTCTTATGGGCTGCGGCCTATGTGTTTTTAAGTTTTTCACTCCTTAATTTATTTATTCGCGGTGGCTCAGCCAAGCGAAGTATGTTCCGCGTTTTGCTAGCAGTAGCGGGAGTAGTTTTGGTAGGTTTGTTTGTTTTGAACTTTTGGTTTGGAGTTGCGGGTTTGTTCCACTTCCTATTTCTTTTTTCAATCATTAAATATGATTTAGTTGCCAATGTTTACCGGTTGGGCTTAGAAACCTTCCTTACCCTTTTTTACGCAAGCTTAGTTGCTGCAGGAATTGTGGCGGCAAGTAGCTACCAAGCTTCTGATGTTCGATTGGCGCAATCCAAAGTTGAGGTAGCAAATCAGCAATTGCTGGCTACAGAAGAACGTACAGCCTTAATTCTGGAGGATATTTTTTCAAGGCTTAAAAACGATCTTTTCATCCAAAATAGATTGGCAGATCCCTTGCTTTCGAAGGATCCAGCAGTGACTAAAATCCGAAAGATTTACTTAGACAATTACTTTGATCAATTCGAGGTGTTGATTCGTATTTTTTCACCCACAGGAAAGCAAATTGGAGGACCTTTGGATGGCTTGGATTTGAGGGAATTGCAACGAGAGTTTGTCAAAAGCGACTATGCTACCCAGGTGCCCAATTTGTATTCGGTACAAGATTCAGCGAGTGGGGATGGGCCTAAATTCGTCGCCTTCCTTCCCATGAATAAGGGGAACCTTGCATTGGGAACCCTTTATTTAGAGTTTGATCAACTACGCATTCAAGCAGGCAATGCCTATCCTCGCCTGCTCTTGGATGAACAGTATGCTGAAAAGTTAAAAGCAGATCCCTTTGATTATGGGGTATTCAAAGAAGGGGAGTTGGTTCGGAGTTCGGGTAGCTTCAATTACCAGCAGGAAGAAATACGCTTGCTCTTGCAGAACCCTTTCTTGGTAACTAAAGGAGTTGAAGCCTTAGGATACCAGCATCTTGGGATCAATAATGGGGAGGAACTGTGGATTTTGTCTTCCCCTGTAACTTCCATTCAGCAGTTTTTTGGCACTTTTTCGCTGTTTTTTGTGGTCTTTGTTTTTCTCACCTTCTTATCCATACTGGGAAGTGTATTGATGCAAGGCTACCGAAATTTTGAGTTTAACTACTCCACCAAGCTTCAACTCTACCTGAATTTTGCATTCTTCTTTCCTATTCTAATTATTTCCATCATCACCACAGGCCTGCTTTCTCAAAGTTACAGGGAAGACTTGAATGGGCAGTATCTCCAAAAAGCCAGCTTAATTCAAGGGAATTTGGTTCGATTTTTTGGAGGACAATCCTTAGAAGAGGTAGATCGTGATGCACTCACAGAGGAAATAAATACCCTAGCAACTACTGTGGGCACCGATATTCATTTGTATAGCAAGGAAGGCTCTTTATTGACTACGAGTAGAACGGCCATTTTTGAAAAGAAGTTGTTGTCCAACCGAATGCATCCTGGGGCCATGGCTGCGCTGGTAGAGGCCAAGGAAGTGGAAGTACTACTGGAAGAGCAGGTGGGCAAGCTCAAGTACCAAGCCGTGTATTTGGCGATTCCATCACCGACCAACTCTTCCATTAATGCAGTGGTTGCAATTCCCTTTTTTGAGTCCGAAGAAGAACTCAATTCCCTTATTTCAGATGTATTGGGGAATGTGTTTAATGCCTTTGTGGTCATTTTTATTCTGTTTCTGATCATATCCTTTTTGGTGACCAAGAACTTGACTTTACCGTTTCGCTTGCTTACCCAGAAACTTAAAGTGACCAATCTGGAAAACAACGAGCCGATGTACTGGTCTTCTAAGGATGAAATTGGGCTATTGGTCAATGAGTACAACCAAATGCTCTCCAAGTTGGAAGCGAGTAAAAAGGTGCTGGCTTCCACGGAAAAGGAATCTGCATGGCGGGAGATGGCCAAGCAGGTAGCCCATGAGATTAAAAACCCGCTTACCCCAATGAAACTTACCTTGCAGCATCTACTTCGCTTGGAAAAAGAAGGGAAATTGGAAGATGCGGATAAATTGAAGAAATCGCTGGAAACCCTGATTCATCAGGTAGATGCCTTGAGTGGAATTGCCTCCTCATTTTCCACATTTGCGAAGATGCCGCTGCCCAATAATGAATTGATGAATTTTAAAGAGGTGCTGTTACGAGTATTGGAACTGTTCAAAACCGATAAGCGGATGGAGCTGGAGTTCCAAGACGATTCCTTTACGGATCAAATCTCTATTTTGGGTGATGACAAGCTTTTTGGCCGGGTGATTTCCAACTTAATCATCAACGGAATGCAGGCAGTGGCGCCCGGAATCAAGCCGCAAATTCGAATTTGGCTCTGGTTAACGGATCGAGCCGTATTTTTGGAGATTTCAGATAATGGGAAGGGGATTCCTGTAGAACTGAGGGACAAAATTTTTATCCCCAACTTCAGTACCAAAAGTCAGGGTTCAGGGCTCGGCTTGGCCATTGCAAAGAGTGGGGTAGAAACCGCTGGAGGTAAAATTTGGTTTGAAACGGAAGTGGGCAAGGGCACTACTTTTTTCCTGACTTTTCCGTTGGCAAAAAGCTAAAACCTTCTTGAGGGGGTATAGTGGGCTTTTTGTTCGATTCAATGAACAATCAGTTCCCAGTCATTAATTCGCTACAGTGCAATTCATAAAAAAATGTAACTTTGTGAGAAGTAAATAGTTGTTATACTAACTATTAAGAAGCGAAACAAATGAAGAAAAGTGTCCTAGTAAGTGGCGGTACTAAGGGAATCGGGCGTGCGATTGTCGAACGGTTTGCCAAGGAAGGATTTTCTGTTTTTACCTGCTCTCGAAATGAGCAGGATTTGAAAGACTTGAAGCAATCGCTTGAGCAAGCTCACCCTGGCATTTCTGTGTTCACTCAGGTAGCCGATCTTTCCAAAAAAGAGGAGGTAATGGCCTTTGCTGAAGCGGTGAAGGCACTGGGGATTCCAGATGTAATCGTTCACAATACCGGAGTCTTCTTACCAGGATCCCTTCATGAGGAGGCAGATGGAAATCTAGAGTTCCTGATGAATACCAACCTTTATTCTGCTTATTACCTAACTCGGGCATTTGCCAAAGAACTGATTCAGCGCAGATCGGGACATATTTTTAGTATAGGATCCATAGCTGGCATCACCGCTTATGCCAATGGGGGGAGTTACTCCGTGTCCAAGTGGGCCATGCTTGGGATGACCAAGTGTTTCCGAGAGGAATTCAAACCGCATCAAATAAAAGTGACCTCGATTTTACCAGGAGCAACCCTTACCGATGCTTGGGCTGGGGTGGATTTACCGGCTACTCGCTTCGTGAATGCGGAGGATGTGGCTGATTCAGTTTGGGGAGCTTATAACCTTTCTCCCGGTGCAGTTGTTGAAGAACTAATTATTCGTCCCCAATTAGGAGATATTTAAGCTATGGAATCTCAATTGAAGCCTTTTGAAGGCGGTTATTGCAACAGTTTAACTCAGTATTCACGGAGACTAACTATTCCTGTACGAGTAGGTGATGTAATCATTGGTGGGAACAACCCCATCGTCGTGCAGTCCATGACTACGGTCGACACGATGGATACGCAAGGCTCTGTGGAGCAGTGCATTCGTATGATTGACTCAGGATGTGAGTTGATCCGAATTACTGCCCCATCCCTCAAAGAGGCGGAGAATTTGCGGAATATCAAGGAGGAATTGCGAAAAAGAGGTTACAGCACTCCCTTGGTGGCGGATATCCATTTTACACCCAATGCGGCTGAATTGGCAGCCAAAATCGTGGAGAAAGTGCGCATCAACCCGGGTAATTATGCGGACAAAAAGAAATTTGAAGTCCTAGACTACACAGATGCTTCGTATGCGGAAGAGCTGGAGCGTATCCGGGAGCGTTTTTTGCCTTTGATCAAAATATGTAAGGAACACGGTACCGCCATGCGTATCGGTACCAACCACGGTTCCTTGTCGGACCGTATCATGAGTCGCTACGGAGATACGGCGCTGGGAATGGTAGAGTCGGCCTTGGAGTTTCTCAGAATTTGCGAAGACGAAAAGTACCACGACATCGTCATTTCCATGAAGTCCTCCAACACGCAAGTGATGGTGCAGGCCTACCGCTTGCTGGTTCAAAAGCTAAACGAGGGTGGATTCAAACCCTATCCCTTGCACTTGGGTGTGACCGAGGCAGGTGAGGCAGAGGATGGACGAATTAAGTCTGCAGTAGGCATTGGTACCTTGCTAGAGGATGGCTTGGGAGACACCGTGCGCGTTTCCTTGACCGAAGATCCTGAATTTGAAGCGCCGGTTGCTCGAGCCTTGATCGATCGGTACACGCACAGAGCTGCGCATGTGCCTATTGCTCCCATCACCGAATACCCCATTACTCCTTTTGACTACAGCAAAAGACAGGCGACTGAAATCTACAATTTTGGGGGACAGAATGTGCCTCGCGTAATTGCAGATATTTCCCAGCTCGAGCAAGTGACCGATCGAGAAATGAAGGCTGTAGGGCATTTTTATCTCCCTGAGTTGGACAAGTGGAAGATGAATGACTTGGGTTGTGACTTTATTTATTCAGGAAATCATTCCATTCCCTTTATGCTACCCAATGGGATGAAGGAGATTCAGAATTTTTCGATTTGGGAAAAAGTAACAGACCAGCAGAATAAGTTTCCCTTGTATCAGCTCTCTGAATTTAGAGCGGCGACTCATTTTCACGCGGAACTTAATTTCCTCGAGGTCTCCGATCTGGAAATACAAGATGCGATTACACTAGTAGGTGCGCGAAAAGATACCGTACTCATTTTGAACACATCGAATGCCCATGCGCTCCCAGCTGTGAGAAGGGCTTTTGTCGACCTTCTTTTGGCCAACTGTGCGGTACCTGTGGTGGTAAAAGTGAGTTACCCGGTCCAGCATGCAGACCAGACGATGCTCTATGCAGCCACCGATGTGGGGGGATTATTGGTGGATGGACAAGGGGATGGGATATTTATTTCCTTGCCTCAAGAATCCCAGGCTAGTCGGGGTGAATTGTTGGAGCAGATCAAACTGCACAACTCGGTCAGCTTTGGAGTGCTTCAAGCTGCACGCACGCGCATGTCCAAGACGGAATACATTTCTTGTCCTTCATGTGGGCGTACGCTTTTTGACTTGCAAGAAACTACGGCGATGATTCGCAAGCGTACCGATCACTTGAAAGGGGTAAAGATTGGCATCATGGGTTGCATCGTCAACGGACCCGGAGAGATGGCCGATGCGGATTATGGCTATGTAGGTTCGGGCAAAGGAAAAATCACCTTGTATAAGGGTAAAGAAGTGATGAAGCGGTCTGTGGCTTCCGAAAAAGCGGTAGACGAATTGATCAATATCATCCGAGAGGATGGCAAGTGGCTCGAACCCGAAACTATCTAAAATACAATGCTACTAGTTGGGAAGGAATAAACTTAAATTCGTTCCTGTTGGTTATCCATTAAATTGAAGTTATCATGTCAGAAAAGAATCAAGTAAAGGAGTTTTTCAAGTTGGGGGAGGTAGGAAATTATTTTCTGCGGGTTTTCAAAAAGCCGGACCCAAATGCTCCCACCAACATCAACTTGCGGATGATGCATGGCATCAACAAGATTTCCATTTTGATTTTCCTCTTTGCCGTCATTTTTTGGTCGGTAAAAAGACTCTTTTTCTAAGAAAACACAGCTTATTCTAGGTGGTTGAAGTTAAAAATCTACTGCTAGAAGGTCTTCTTTAAAAAAGAATACCAAGTTGGAAACTCAGGCTGTGATACAAGATTGAAGTCGAGTTTAAAGAGCTGAATCCCTCTGGAAGTGCGTTTCGCGTACGAAAAAGAGGAATCCTTGGTCTCGTCTCCGATTGGCTATGGGTACCTTCATAAAAGTAGGTTGGCTGTCTTTTGTAACCAATGCTTGCAGTAAGTGCCCATTTTCCTTTTTTGGCTGGCATTTTTATCCCTACTGCTGGGCGAAATAACAGTCCAGATTCGTGCCAAGTACTAGACCAATCTGTTCGCTCCACTTGTTCTAGAACCGTGGATCCATAGCCCAGATCAAGGCTGCCAAAAAATTGGGGTTTCGACTTTTGCCCTAAAAATCCTCTCCACCCGATTCCTACAGGAACTAGGGTTATGCTGGGATAATCATCCAATCCAACAAAAACTCCAAGGTTCTGATTTCGAATGACCTCCTTGCCATGAAAGGCGGAAAAGGAAAGTGTGGTTCTTTTGTTCGTTTTTTCTTCCCACAGGTCTTTCGTTTTTCCGCCAAGCAGACCCAGTTCAAGTTGAGTCATCCAGGTTTTATTCTGAGCCAGCGAGGAATGTAGCGCATAAAAAGAAAGGACGATAAGTATGAGGAGCTTCTTTTTCATGCCACTAGCTGACTTCAATAGGATTGCTAACTTGGATGCAGCTTAATTTTTTGAGTTTTGCGGGATTGCTGTAATCGTACTGGCATA
>CAMCBC010000089.1 GCA_945872775.1 Spirosoma fluviale
CTGAACGGAGGCGGTTGATCGCATGCCTGAATCGCCACGCTCAATTTCTTGCATGATCAGGCCGTAGGAAATGTAGTCCAAACCGCCACAACCGTATTCGACAGGGAGCTGGGGACCGAAGGCACCTACTTCACCAAATTTTTTAACGATTTCATACGGAAAATGAGCCTTCTGAGCCCAATCTTCGATGTATGGAGAAATTTCTTTTTTGACAAAATCACGAATGGATGAGCGGATCAACTTTTGTTCTTCGGTCAACAAGTCGTCTAGATCTAGAAAATCTACTCCTTCAAAAAGGTCTTGTTTTAATGATTTTTGGATTGCCGTGGCCTCCATGTTTTATTTGGTTTATATCGAGGAATACTTCAATTTTGTTCGTACTGCACTTCCTTAATTTGTTGTGAAATTAAACAGAAGGAGCTGAAAAAACCACCTTTTTTAAAATAATCCGATGCCTGATTCTCAAATAGACCCAAAGATTTTAGCCAAGATTGACCTTCTTCAAGAAAAATTCAAAGCTTCAGGACAAGACATGCTTTCCTACTTGGAAGGGCTACTGTATGCAGATTACCTGACCTATTGGGAATACATCAATTTGGATACCCTGCTGTCTCTGCAGCAACCCAAAACAAGCTTTAAAGACGAGAAAATCTTCATTATTTACCATCAGATTACTGAGCTTTATTTCAAGCTTATTGTTTCAGAATTGGAACAAATTGCAGACGAGAAACCCCTTTCTGAAGAATTTTTTAAAGCTAGACTGGAGCGTGTTTTAATGTACTTTGATCACCTGATCAGTTCCTTTGCCATGATGTGGAAGGGGATGGAGAAAGAACAGTTTCTAAAGTTTCGAATGTCTCTTTTGCCATCCTCAGGGTTTCAAAGCGCCCAGTTTCGAGAGATCGAACTGATGGCTACCGATGCTTGGAATCTGGTGACAGTAGCCAAGCGTAGCCTATTTGGATCTTCTTCTTCGGCTGCAGAGCTCTTTGAAAACTTGTATTGGCAGCAAGGCGCCATCGAATTGGCTACCGGTCAAAAAACCTTGACGCTCAAGAGTTTTGAAGCCAAATACGGCAAGCATTTGGTGGAGTTGATTCAAGGATACAGTGAAAAAAACATTTGGAGAAAATATTTGGAACAGGCAGATCCCTCTTCCGAGCTCAAAGAATTGATGCGCCAATTTGATTTAAAAGCCAATGTTTTTTGGCCTTTGGCCCATTACAAGTCAGCAGTTCGATACTTGCAGCGCGATCCTGTGGATATTGCTGCGACAGGGGGAACCAACTGGCAGAAGTACTTGCCTCCACGCTTTCAGAAGGTTATCTTTTTCCCAAACCTCTGGACCCAAGAAGAGCAAGAAGAATGGGGCAAGGGTTGGGTAGTGAAGGAGATTTTTGGAGAAGAGATTCAAAAGGGTTAAGATTTAAGATAATAAATTCTTAATAGTCTAATCCGAACCTTATTGCCTTGTTTTCTTAGCTTTAACATTGTTAAAAAAACAAGTAATGAACAATCCTCGACTCCTTGTATTAGGCCTTTTGTTTTTTACCCAAGTGACTGTAAGTCTGGGTCAAAATGGGAAGTTTGACCGAATGGCCTTCGGCTCCTGCAATCGCCAAGATGCTCCGCAGCCCCTTTGGAAGCCAATCTTGGCAGATAGGCCAGATCTTTGGATTTGGATGGGAGATAATATTTATGGGGATTCTCCTGTGATGGACACCCTCCGTGCCAAATATGCAAGGCAGAATGCCAATCCAGATTACCAGCGTTTAAAAGCGAGTACCCCAATCATTGGCGTTTGGGATGACCACGATTATGGCATCAATGATGGAGATAAGCGTTTTGCGCAAAAAAAAGAATCCCGTGACCTGATGTTTGATTTTTTGGGGATGCCTGCCGATGCGCAAGAGCGAAATCGAGAAGGTGGATACGCTGCGCATACCTATGGAACAGGGGACCAACAGGTGAAGGTGATTCTGCTTGATGGTCGCTACTTCAGAGACACACTCAGCCGCATAGATCGGCAGTATCAAGTTAATCTGACCGGTCAGATGTTGGGCGATGCACAATGGAAATGGCTTGAGAAAGAACTAAATACAAGTACGGCGCGGGTCAACTTTATAATATCTGGAGTTCAATTCCTCCCTACGGAACATGTCTATGAAAAATGGGCAAATTTTCCCAAGGAACGGGAAAAATTATTGGACCTAATTGCAAAGTCAGGCGTGCAAAACCCAATTTTGATGAGTGGAGACCGACACATTGCCGAGATCATGAAGTTGGAAGATGCTCGATTTTCAAAGGGTCTTTACGAAGTCACTGCGAGTGGTTTGACCCATACTTGGTCTGGGATAGCCGAAGAAAAAAATAGCTTTCGCGTAAGTGAATTGGTTGCAAAGCTCAACTATGGCTTGGCAAGTTTTGATTGGGCCAAAAATGAACTCCTAATTGAAATCAAGGGTGAAAATGGGAGTGTCTATGCCAAGCAAATGATTCAATTAGCTAAAAACAAGTAATTATCTAGCTCATGTTTAAAAGAAGAGATTTTATAAAAAGCTTAGGCTTAACCACAGCTGCTTACTTTACCCTAGGTAAAGATTCATTAGCAGAAGTTCAAAAAAACCAAATAGCAGCCAGCTTTCCTGGATTTTACCCAATACGCATCCGTGGAAAAGTTTTTTCTGGGGGTAAAGGCATTGCTAACGTGGTGGTGTCTGATGGTCGGGTGGTGGTACAAACCAATGGGAGTGGTGAATACGAATTAATTTCAGGTTCAGACCGTGAATTTGTTTTTGTTTCCCAGCCCTCAGGATTTGAAATTAAAAAATTACCCAATGGCTCCTCCTCGATTTTTAAGCAAATTGAAAAAACAGGAAAGGACCTTACCTTGAATTTTGAGTTGGTAAGAACCGGATCATCTGATGAGGACCACCATTTTTTGCTTTTATCGGATACGCAAATTCAAAATGAATACGAGGCCAATCAATTATTGACTGTGGCTGTTCCCGACGTTGTTGAAACTATCAAATCGTTGAATGATCCCAATGCCTTTGGAATTGGCTGTGGGGATTTGGTTTTTGATAAACTGGAGCTTTTCAAGGAGTACAACCAATCCATTCAAGCATATAATATTCCATTTTTTCAGGTAATTGGCAATCACGACATGGACTTTGGTGTGCGGTCGGATGCTTGGACTGGAACTACCTTTAAAGGACATTTTGGCCCAACTTATTACTCTTGGAACAGGGGAGAAATCCACTACGTGGTGTTAGATGATGTTTTTTACTTAGGTACTGGAACCAAATACATCGGGCATTTGCCTGAGGAGCAATTGGCTTGGTTGGAGCAGGATCTTTCCTTTGTGGAAAAGGGTCGAACTGTGGTCATTTCCCTTCACATCCCAACTTACACTGGCGCGGTAACCCGCTATCCGAAGAATGATACGCTTGGAGGAACTGTCAGCAATAGAGAACATTTGTACCGAATTTTGGAAGGATATCAGGCACACATTCTTTCGGGTCACACCCATTTTAATGACAACATGATCCAAGGCAATATTTACGAACACTGCCATGGAACAGTTTGTGGAGCCTGGTGGTCTGGTCCAATTTGCCACGATGGTACACCTTCTGGTTATGCAGTCTATGAGGCTGCTGGTTCTGAACTTCGTTGGAAATACAAAGGAACAGGCATGGATATCACCGAACAATTCCGTGTTTACCCTAAAGGCTATCAAACGGATTTTCCAGACCACTTCTCCTTGAATTGCTGGAATTATGATCCGAAATGGGAAATCTCTTGGTATGAAAATGGAATTAAGGTGGGAGCACCAAAGAAAATAGTAGCGCTAGATCCTTGGAGTGTCGAATTGCATACGGGACCTACGCTTCCCAAAAGAAGAACTTGGGTTGAGCCCCAACTGACCGATCACCTATTTTTCTTTCAGCCAAACACTACCGAAAATCTAGTGGTTGAAGTGAAAGACCGATTTGGAAATAAGTATACGAAGAGCGTGTAAGTTCTCTTCGTTTTTTTTTTACCAAGCGATTCCGTAGTCGTCACCATAGTTACTGGCGCCTCCCCAGAAACTTCCATGCTTCCAGTCAATCCAGATGGCAGTGAGGGGACCCGAAGTTTTGTTCCAAAACTCCATGGTATAACCTCGCTTCAACAGGTCTCTACGAACCCATTCTGGGGTGTCTTCTCTCAAAGTAATCGCTCCAGGTCGAATCTCGTGGTCGCCAAAGCTACTTTGCATCTGGTAGGAGTTGAAGTTAGGTGCTTCCACCGCTTCCTGGACATTCATGTCAAACTCTAC
This sequence comes from Spirosoma fluviale, assembly GCA_945872775.1. Classification (GTDB taxonomy): domain Bacteria; phylum Bacteroidota; class Bacteroidia; order Cytophagales; family Cyclobacteriaceae; genus Algoriphagus. Next base: position 4,322 of record CAMCBC010000089.1, read on the forward strand.
CACGTTCAAAAAGAATTGCAACAAGTTTTGGTCTTGTGAATCGCCTCCTTGTACCGCAAAGGCAAGGTAAGGTTTGCCATCCTTCAAGGCCATGCTAGGGGTGAGCGTTACCCGTGGTCGTTTTCCGGGTTCGGGTAAGTTGTAAGGGTTGAGGGTTTGATCCAAGACAAAGCTTTGCATTCGCTGAGAGAGGCCCACTCCGGTATTTCCTGCGATCACGGCTGGAATCCATCCTCCCGAAGGAGTAACCGAAACGACCCATCCTTCCGCATCAGCGGTCTCCACCGAGGTCGTGCCTCGCTGAAAGTTTTCGATATAGCTTTCTGTTACTTCAGCTGGAGTCAAGGAAGCTGTAGCCTCTGATTTTTTAGTAAGTAGGTGCAGGTAGGGATTGCTTCCTCCTTGAAAAGGATAAGGATCGCCTGCACCGATGGTAGGGTTGTTGACTGAACCGATCAACTTGGCTCTTTCCTTGGCATATTCCTTAGAAAGAAGGCCTTTCATGGGTGATTGCACAAATGCTGGATCTCCGTAATAGAAATCACGATCGGCAAAGGCAAGACTCATGGCTTGATAGACTGTATGAATGTAAGGAGTGGAGTTGTAGCCCATGGACTTGAGGTCAAAATTTTCCAAGATGTTGAGCGACTGGAGTAGTGCAGGACCTTGGGTCCATTCTTGCATCTTGTACACATCAATGCCTCGGTAGTTGACTTGTAGGGGCTCTTCGATTTTCACTTTCCAGTTGGCTAGATCCGCCTCTGTAAATAAACCGCCTTGCTCTCTTGTGCCTCGAACGATTTCCTTAGCAATATCACCTTTGTAGAATCGATCATAGGCTGCATAGATGGCTTCCTTTCTAGATTTTTTGGCTTTTAATGCAGCGCGCTCCGCTTCTACAAGTTTGAGGAGCATTTGGTACAGATCCTGCTGAACGAAGATTTCTCCTGCCTCTGGAGCTTCTCTTTTCTCTCCCAGGTGTGGGAGAAATACTTTCTTGGAATAGGGCCATTCCTTGATTCTGGACTTGTTGTTCTCGATGGCATTGGCCGTTTGTGCTTCGATAGGATAGCCCAAGGCCAGGTCCATGGCGGGTTGGAGTACTTGCTCCAAACTAAGCGTTCCAAACTCTGCTAGCATGGTCATAATTCCACCAGGAGTACCTGGGGTAGTGGCGGCAAGAGGACCAAATTGAGGTGGGTAATCCATGCCTTGACTCTTGTAAAAATCTACTGTAGCTCCAGTTGGGGCGACCCCCATGGCATTGATGGCGATTACTTTCTTGGTGTTTGGATTGTAAATCAAGGCTTGCGTTTCTCCTCCCCAGGAAAGTACATCCCACATGGTGGATGTTGCGGCGATCATGGCACAGGCAGCATCTACGGCATTTCCATCTTTTTGGAAGGTCATGGCGCCAGCGGTAGCGGCAAGTGGCTTACCGGTGATGGCCACCCATTTTTTGCCGTGCAGAATTGGGCGGTTATTAGGTGTGGTGCCTGCTCCTAAACCAGGTAAACCTTGGGAGTAAGCAGAAACAGAGTAGAAAATACAAAGAAGTAGCGCCAATTTTTTCATCAGTAGCGTGGAAAGAAGTGGGTGAAATTAATTTCGTTTAGTGTAGGTCATTGGATTCTAACGGCTGTTTTTGTCCTCGACCTTGACTTAGTGGAAACAAGATAATTGGAATTTATCCAGCTACATAAACTTCTTTGCACCAATGGCATTTTTTTGATGTAGCCCTTCACATTTTAGGATACTTTTCGATTTCCTGGACTTGCTTGAGGTGATTCTGGAAAATATCCTCCATCCATCGCACCACCCTTGATTTGAACTAACCTGCATCAATACAGGTTACTAGATGGGCATTTGTCCCAAATCCCCGTATATTTGACTATTCGGACCTTTTTCCGATGGCTTTTTCTCAAAAAACCACCTCAGCTTGAATTTCAATTCATTTAATTTTGAGTCCTCTTTACAAGAAGGACTTGATGCCATGGGTTTTGATACCCCAACTCCCATACAGGAAATGGCGATCCCTGTTATTTTAACTGGAAAAGACCTGATTGCCTGTGCGCAAACAGGTACCGGTAAAACCGCCGCTTTTGTGCTGCCCATTTTAAATAAAATTACAAAATCTGGAACCAGTACACTCAATACCTTGATTTTGGCCCCAACACGGGAGCTAGCCATACAAATTGACCAGCAGATCCAAGGGTTTTCCTATTTCTTAGGCGTAAGCTCTGTTCCCATCTATGGTGGGGGAGATGGCATCGTCTGGGATCAACAGAAGAGGGCCTTGGAAACAGGTGCTGAAATCGTAGTTGCTACTCCAGGTCGCCTAATTGCTTTGTTGGCAGGTGGAAAAATTGATCTGAGCACCTTAGAGCATTTGGTTTTGGATGAAGCCGATCGCATGATGGACATGGGTTTTTCAGATGACATTTTGAAGATTGTCAACTACCTCCCTCAAAACCGTCAAACGATTCTTTTTTCGGCAACCATGCCGCCAAAAATCCGACAGTTCAGCATGAAAATTCTGAATAAGCCGGAAGAAATTTCCATTGCCATTGGTAAAACCGCCTCAGGGGTGACCCAATCCATGTATTCAGTGTACGATACACAAAAAGAGGAATTGGTTCGTCATATTCTTTCTCAGAAAAATTACGAGGCGGTTATCATCTTTTGTTCGACCAAGGATAAGGTGAAAGCCTTACACAAGGCTTTGAGAAAGAGCTTTGACATCGAAGCTTTTCACTCCGACCTAGAGCAGGTGGAGCGTGAAAAAATCATGTCGGCTTTCAAAAACAGGAAAGTAAAAATCCTGGTAGGTACGGATATTATCTCTCGAGGCATTGATGTGGTCGGTATTGAACTAGTCATCAATTACGACACACCGGGTGATCCGGAAGATTACGTGCACCGTGTGGGCCGTACGGCAAGAGCAGATGCCAAAGGAGAGGCGATTACCTTTGTGAATCCTAAGGATCAGCCCAAATTTGTGCGTATAGAGCAGTTGATAGGGATGTCAGTGACGCAGAATCCGCTCCCGGCACAAATGGAAAAAGGTCCTTCCTTCGTAGGCGAAAAAGCAAAACCTACCACCACAGCTCAGGTGGCTTCTTCGCCTTTAAAAAAGAAGAAAAAGAAAAAGAAGAAGCCAACACAGGGTGCTACTCCTGAAAGAAGCAACACTTCAGATTTGCAAAAAGGCGATCCATCCCAAGTGAAAGAACCTCAATCCGAAGCTGGACCAAGTAAGTATGGACAGCGAAAAAATGTGATTGAGCCCTAAACCGATTTCAAGTTGTTGATGTCCTGAAAAAGGGATAAGCTATCGTTTGGATTGTTATTCGATAGTTTGCTGATGCGGTCCAGGAGTACTTTGATGCTATTGTGTTATTTTTTTGTCAAAGGCATATAGCGCCCAACCTAAAAGCAAGATTCCAATTCCTGCCAAGCTTTCTTTGGGTCTATCCACAAGAAGGTACCCCATTAAGGCGATGCTAAACCCTAAATAGATCAGTTGGGGAAGTGGTTTGAAAGGGGTTTTGAATCCTTCCTGCTTTTTGATTTTTAAAGAAGAGTAAACGGTCACCGTACTCATGAGCTGCAGGATAAATCCAGCATAGAGCATGATTTGCTCAAAGGAGCCAGAGACAAACAATACCAAGCTAATGCCCGTGTTGAGGACAATCGCCCGTACAGGTATATTCTGTCCATTGACCTTTGCTAGGGGTCTCCAGAGTTTGTAATCCTTTGCCATGGCATAGGTAACCCGAGGACCAACCCAAGCGTAGCCTGATATGGTCGCGATCAGTTGAACCCCGATAAATAAACTCACCCAAACTGCACCTTGAGCACCAAAAAGGTTGCCAAAGGCAATGTCCGCAACCTGTACCTGACCTGTTAGTTGGGATACGGAAGCATGCTTGAGAAGAACCAGCTGTAGCAAAACATAAATCACCATCACTAGAAGTGTGGCTCCAATGAGTGCCTTAGGCAAATTTTTTTTGGGTTGATCTACTTCTTCAATGATGTATGCCGCAGAATTCCACCCTGTATACGCATAAAAGACATAGATCAGGGAAACTGCAAATCCAGGAAGTAGAATTTCATCCTTCCAAGAGTCTGAAAAATTAAGGGCTGGACTTGTACTGTTGCTGCCGAAGGCTAATCCTATCCCAATTAGCGCTAGCACAAAAGCGATTTTAAGGATAGTCATCCCATTTTGAAATTTGGCAGAGCTACTTACTGAAAAAATATGTACTGCAGGGATGAGCACGAGAAAAAAGAGACCTGGTAGCTGGGTTTCTCCCAGGACTGGACTTAGGTAATTGTTCATCGCCATAGCGGCTATGGCAATGGGGGCAGAAAAACCTACCACCAAAGATACCCAAGCATACAAATAGCCGACCAAGGGATGGATCGTCTCGGAAAGGAAAATATAGTCTCCTCCCGTACGGCGAAAATGGGTTCCTAATTCAGCATAAACCAAGGCCCCAAGCAGGGCCATTATCCCTCCAAAGGTCCAAAGCAATAAGATGGTCCAGGTATTTTGAACCACTGCAAGCTGGAAACCGAGGCTTGTAAATACCCCCGTACCAATCATGTTGGCGATGACTATGCCGGCAGCAGTTTTCCAGGAGATTTTTTTGCTTGTAGAATCCAAACCAAGTGAAGTCAAGTATTGATTTTCAAATCTACACGCTGTTCCTCAATTATCGCTACTTCCTCCGCAATAGTTGATCGGATGATTGGTAACATAAATGCAAAACAGGGCTTAGGTTTTTTACTTTTTGAAATGCATCAGGTTTTTGACCCTTCTGAAGTAGAAATACATGCACAAGCTACTCGTGGCGGTCAGAAAATGCCACAGGGCATGTCCTTGCCAGATGGATAGGGGATCACAATTGATCTTGGCGACATCCATAGTGCGAACTTGTATTGCAATAGCCAACAATACAAAGCTCAGGATAAGAAGAAATGGACTACGTTGGGTCCTGTATTGAACGTAATTGCCAATCCCGAGCAGGAGCAATACCAAAAACAAAGCCGGCAATAAAACAGCACTTGAAATTTGCAAGGCGAGGGGAAGGAATCCAACAATGAGCAAAAGCATACAAAGGACTGTAGCAATTTGAATTTGTTTGGAGAGCTCCTTTTTCACTACTCCCTGAACCATCCCTATGCAGATTAAACTGAGGGTTAGCCCGTAGGTGGCATTCATGTCTACCCGTTGTCCGATCCAAGTGAGGGAAGCATGGAAAAATGCAGAACCAAAGCTTAGATAGATGAAATTAGCTGCGAGTAGGATAGACAAGTATGGAGCATTACGAACTGAATTGACTCCTTTTACCCCAAAAAAGTTGAAGTCTTTCAATGCCAACTGAAAGATTAAAAGACCATAAAAAAAGTAAATCAGGTTGGAATAGGTATTGATGGGTTGGTGGAATAGCCGTTCGGGGTGGTTAAACTCACAGTATTCCACGGTGAGGGCAGACTGACTTACCTTCATTCCCGTCCAAACACTGCTGTCCAAAAGTAAATTCAGGGTAAGGAAAATGCCCAAAAGGAGGCCTGTACCCAGCAATGCATTCCGTAGAATTTGCGTGTTTGACATAAGAAGAAGAGGTAAAAAAAGCATCCTGATTGCTCAGGATGCTTTTAAAAAGGGATTTAGGTTGACTTATTTTTTGATGTTCTGAAATAAGTCAATTGGAGTCGCTTTTACCTTATCCTCG
>CAMCBC010000090.1 GCA_945872775.1 Spirosoma fluviale
TTTCCTTTTAATCTGAGCGTAATGTCCGCATCTTCAGATGCATAGGCCGTCACCTCATCCTCGTCTACATCCCGCATGTTTCCTTGTCCCTTGCCTTTCTTTCCGATCAGTTCGGTAATCGATACAGGCTTGTACTGCAGGTACTGCTGTGCGAGCCAGTCCATGCCGTGCTTACCTTCTGGTTCGATGAGGTAATGCGCCAATAGGGTATCGTATAGCGTTCCTTTGACCTCTATTCTGTAGTTTTTGAGGACGAGCAAGTCATACTTGATGTTTTGACCGATTTTGAGAATGGACTCATTTTCGAAAACTGGACGAAGCAATTCCAACACTTCCTTGACTTCGTTTTGATCTGCTTCTAACGGAATGTAATAGGCTTCCCCTTCCAAATAGGAGAAGGATAGTCCCACCAACTCGGCGTTCATGGCGTCCAAACTGGTCGTTTCCGTGTCAAAACAAATCTCTTTTTGTAGGAGCAAATACTCCACCAACTCCTGAATGGCTGCCTTCCCTTTAATTTTGTGGTAATGGTGGGCATTGCTATGAATGGTGTCCAGAACAATGGGTTCCGAAATGGAAACTTCTTCATCTTGCTCCTCTTCGGCTACAAAGCTGCTAGTTCTAGGAGCAGGAGCCCCAAAAAGATCCATCTGCGCGGGAGCAGGCGGTGCTGCAGCCGGTTTTTTTGCAGGACCCTCTTTAAATAATCGATTGGCTAGGGTGCGGAACTCCAGTTTCGAAAAAATTGCGCGCAATTTCTCTTCGTCAATGCCTTCAACCCGGAGGGCTACCTCGTCGAAATCTACTGGCACATCGATTTTGATGGTTGCCAGTTCTTTGGATAGTATGCCTTGCGGTCCAAAGTTTTCCACATTTTCGCGTTGCTTTCCTTTGAGTTGGTCAGCATTCGCTACCACTCCCTCCACGGTACCAAACTCCTTGAGGAGCTTCACAGCTGTTTTCTCCCCAATGCCAGGAATACCAGGGATGTTGTCCACTGCATCACCCATCAATCCGAGGATATCGCGTACCTGATCGACGTGTTCAATGTCCCACTTTTCACAAATCTGCTTGGGACCCATCACATCCACTCCATTGCCCATAAAGGCCGGCTTGTAGAGAAAAATATGGTCGTCTACCAATTGCCCATAGTCCTTGTCTGGGGTCATCATGTACACCGTAAACAGTTCCTTTTCTGCTTTTTTTGCGATAGTACCGATTACGTCATCTGCCTCAAATCCATCCAGTTCCAAAACAGGGATATTAAAGGCTCGAATGATCTCCTTCACCCAAGGAATAGACACCGTAATGTCTTCCGGCTGCTCCAGGCGATTGGCCTTGTAGGGCGTATATTGCTCGTGTCGAAACGTAGGGGCCTTGGTATCAAATGCCACAGCGATGTGGCTAGGTTTTTCTTTTTCCAAAACCTCCAAGAGTGTGTTGGTAAACCCGAGCATGACCCCTGTGTTTAGCCCTTTGGAGTTGATCCTTGGGTTTTTACTAAAGGCAAAATGGGCCCTATAAATGAGGGCCATGGCATCCAAAAGAAAAAGTTTATGGGCTTGAGTTTGTGACATTCGAACAATAGGTTGGGGGAAATAAAGGAAATAATCCGACTTACTAAGATACAACTTTTCCGTAGGTGAAAAGGATCAAGTCTACTCAGGGATTTACAAATTCAGACAAGCTAAGTCAATCTTCTTTTTCAAGTTCCTTCAGGTAATTTTTTACTTGAAGGCTTCGCAGAAAAATCAGCGTCAAAGGAATCAACCACAGGAGTTCGTTTCCTATCAAATGAAAAATACTGCGCTTATTCCAGCCTAGTTCGGGTACAAAGCCCAAGGTAAACCAGGCTGCCAAAATGATTTTGCCGGAAACCCCAATTAAAATCAACCAGACCCAGGAAACCGGGTAAAAGGCAGCAAAAAATATGACCAGACCTACCAACATCCCAAAGATGCCAAAAAAGTAGCTGGGAAGGGTACTTGAAGGAACAAGCCCCATTGCCATCCAGTTGACTAGCGTCTCCCCAAAATAAACATAGAAGGCGGACCAAGCGATGGTATACATGCCCGTCAACAACAGTAGGCCTCGGTAATGCATCGGGAACTTGGGAAAATTTGAAGCTTGATCCATGGAAGGGTTGATTTTGTAATGCGAAATGAACACCTTGAGGTGAAACAAGTTTGAGGCGTATACAAAACTATCTAATGAATCGAAAAAACAACCTCCCTTCCTTCGCTTTTCTTTTTCTAGGAGCAGCGATTTTCTCGGCTTTGGGCTTTGGCATCGGCAGAAACAGCGGAGAAATCACTCCCCTTTCCATTGATGGGGCGGCTGACTTGATCGGCCTTTCCTTTACCCCACAAGAAAAGGACAGCATGATTGGCACCTTGACCAGCCATCGAACCAATTTTGAGCTGATGCGCAAAACAACCCTCGACAACTCCGTAGGGCCCGCCTTGGTGTTCAATCCCCTCCCACAAGGGTTTTATCCAAGCCAAGAACAAGCTGCTTTCGATTGGGGATTACCCGCCAAGGTAGCACTCCCCACTTCAGATGTGGATTTGGCATTTATGCCTGTAAGCCAACTATCCGTATTGATCAAGTCACGTCAAGTGACTTCAGAGCGATTGACCCAACTCTACCTGCAACGAATCAAAACCCATTCCGATACCCTCGAATGTTTAGTGACCCTACTAGAAGAGGAGGCCCTCACCCAAGCAAGAGCTCTTGACAAAGAACTCGCAGCAGGCAAATACCGTGGCCCACTTCATGGAATCCCTTACGGCATCAAGGATTTATTTGCCGTACCGGGTACAAGAACCACCTGGGGAGCCACCCCTTACAAGGACCAAGTAATCAATGAAACCGCCACCATCGTCACCAAATTGGAAGAAGCGGGTGGAGTACTCGTTGGGAAATTCACGCTTGGTGCCTTGGCCATGGGCGATGTATGGTTTGGAGGAGTGACCAAAAACCCCTGGAATCTTAAGCAAGGATCAAGTGGGTCCTCGGCAGGATCTGCATCTGCAGTGAGCGCTGGATTGGTTCCTTTTGCCATTGGCACCGAAACCCTCGGTTCCATTGTATCTCCCTCCACCCGAAACGGGGTGACAGGGCTTCGTCCCACTTTTGGACGAATCAGTAGACATGGCGCCATGGCACTCAGCTGGTCTATGGACAAAGTTGGACCTATTTCCCGATCTGCATTGGACAATGCGATTGTACTAGCTGTCTTGAATGGAAGCGACACCAAGGATCCCTCCACCATTCCTGCAGCATTCAATTATTCTGCGAAAAAGGAGGTGAAAAAATTAAAAATCGGCTATTTCAGTTCTTTTTTTGAAGGAAATCGGGCGGGTATCGAAAATGACCGTGCCGTCCTAGAACTCCTAAAGAATCAAGGGATGACCCTCTACCCCGTAGAACTGAAAACAAGCATCAATGCAGCTCCTTTGGTATCTATGCTGTTGGTGGAAGGCGCCGCTGCATTTGATGACCTTACCCGCCTAGGTCTAGACGACCAGCTCGTAGCGCAAAACAAAAGCGCTTGGCCAAATGTATTCCGAGCGGCGCGATTTATTCCTGCCGTAGAATACATTCAAATGAGCCGTCAGCGAAGTGTATTAATTGAAGAAATGCATGCGCTGATGAAGGAATATGACGTGATCATCACGCCATCCTTTGCTGGTCAGCAGCTTCAAATCACAAACTTGACAGGGCATCCCGCACTTTGCCTGCCGAATGGATTTGGCGCGAATGGCAGTCCAACATCGATTACCTTACTGGCCAATCTCTTTGAAGAAGAAAAATTGATTATGGTTGGAAGGTTGATTCAGGAAAACTCCGATTGGCAAGCCAAGCGCCCTCCACTATTTGCCAAATAGAATTTCCTATTTTAAAAAATTGAGTGTTATCCGTGGGAAAATTAAGGCCCATGTTCAAAAAAGGAGGCCCCACATCAGTATGCGGGGCCTCCTTTTTTTAGTGGATTACTCCAGAGATTTTGATGTGTGTAGGAGATAGAAACATTACTTTCTGAGTAGTCTCCAACTTATATTGATCTATTTTCCCCGTAGCCTGATTCATAAAAAGCTCCCCTAGAGTCGTACTTTGGTAAAACATGTTTTCATCCTTCAATCTAAACATGACCCAAGCAGGATAATTCTGCACATAGCGTATGGTTATTTCCTTCACTTTTCCTTTAGCCTCAGGAAGCAACTCATGAATCAATTGGTCTGGGGTCGTTCGGGTGTCATACGCAGTGACTAGAGAAGGAACATTGATATCTGCTTGATAGAATGAGGCAAATTCCTCCTTCCAGTCTTTGACCGTATACTGCAAATCCTGGGTCTGTTCTTCCCCATTTATCTCAGAGATTTTAAGCACTGAGTCTCCTTCCAATTCATTGATTTCCAAATCAATAAATCCTTTCAAATCAAAATAAGGAAGTTTGTCAAGTACAGGTTCTTCTTTGGTTGGAGCGCAAGAAAGGACTGCTCCTAAAAGTAGAAAACTGTAATAGCGTTTCATTTTCATAGGTCAAGAAGAATATCTCCTGTCATTTCCGCGGGAATGCCTACTCCCATCAACTGAAGGATGGTAGGCGCTAAATCCCCTAATTTTCCATCTTTAACTGAAAACTTCTGTTTGTCAACCACGATAAAAGGCACCAAGTTGGTAGTGTGCGCCGTATTTGGTGAACCATCCTCATTGATCATCACATCTGAGTTGCCATGGTCTGCAATCACTAGCACGGTATAGTCATTGGCGATGGCCGCCTTGACTACTTTTTCGGCCGAAGCATCTACTGCTTCACAGGCTTTGACCGCTGCATCAAAATCTCCTGTATGGCCCACCATATCCGCATTTGCAAAATTAAGGCAAATGAAGTTGGCGCTTTTCTTATCCAGTTCTTTGACAATTTTTGAAGCAATTTCTCCTGCACTCATTTCAGGCTGTAAGTCGTAGGTAGCCACTTTGGGTGATGGGCAAAGAATTCTGCTTTCGCCTACAAACTCTTTTTCTCTCCCTCCAGAGAAGAAAAAGGTCACGTGCGGGTATTTCTCCGTTTCCGCAATGCGGATTTGTTTTTTTCCAGCCTTTTCCAAAACCTCACCAAGGGTATTGTTGAGCTTGTCTTTTTCAAATAGGACCTGCACCCCTGTAAAGGTATCGTCATAAGTGGTCAGTGTCAAGTAGTCCAAGTCCAACTTCTTCATGTTGAAATCTGGAAAATCTCGCTGGCTTAATGCTTGCGTGATCTCTCTTCCCCTATCGGTTCGGAAATTGAAACAGAGGACCATGTCCCCTTCTTGAATCGTAGCTAGGGGCTTGTTGTCCGTACCCACCTGAATGATGGGACGGATAAATTCGTCTGTGACATTGTTGCTGTAGGACTTCTTGATGGAAGCAAGGATGTCCTTCGATTTTTCCCCTTCACCCTGCACCATGGCGTCGTAGGCAAGCTTTACTCGCTCCCAACGGTTGTCCCGATCCATGGCATAGTAACGCCCAATCACCGAAGCAATTTTTCCCACTGAATGCTGTAAATGGTTTTGTACATCTCCTAAATATCCCAATCCTCCTTTGGGGTCGGTGTCACGACCATCGGTAAAGGCATGGATAAACACATCTTCCATCCCATGGTGTTTGGCAGCGTCACACAAGCCTTTGAGGTGCTCAATGTGTGCATGCACGCCTCCATCAGATACCAAACCTAAAAAATGTACTTTTTTATTTCCTGCTTTGGCTCTCGCAAATGCCGCGCTCAATACAGGATCCGTGAGTAGTTCGCCTTGCTGAACCGCAAGATTGATTTTTACCAAATCTTGGTAGACGACCCTTCCCGCTCCAATGTTCATGTGACCCACTTCCGAATTGCCCATTTGACCTTCAGGCAATCCAACTGCAAGGCCTGAGGCCTCCAGCTTGGAATGTGGATAAGTCTTGAATAAGCTGTCCACAAAAGGGGTGTTGGCCTTGTCGATGGCAGAAACCGCAGGGTTGGTAGCTAATCCCCAACCATCTAAAATCATCAATAAAACGTTCTTATTCATGCCGCAAATATAGTACAATAGAAACCAAAATTGGGGAGAAAAAGTTGCGAAATTGAGGTGTCAAAACGGGCATTTTTGCTCCAAAAGGAAATAAAAACAAATCCCAACTGAAGCAAAAGCAAGAAGCACTCCACCGAGGCGAGTAAGTGAGCTCCTTATTCAGATGAGACAAAAAAACAGAAAAATTCAGGGGTCTTTTAAGCTAATTTCTTAGTCATCAGGCTTATCCAGAGATAAAAATTCCAGGTTGCGGGTGATCCCTTTCAGCTTGGTGCGGGTGACGGCCGAACCGGTAAACACCCGTTTGAAAGTTTCTTCGGTGAGTTCTTTCCAATCTTGAGCCGCCAAGGTTTCCAAGTCCGAAGATGGATTAAAAGCGGGTTCCTGATGTGGTTTTGAAAAACGATTCCATGGGCACACATCCTGACAGACATCACAACCAAATACCCAGTTGTCCATCTTCCCAGCAAAGGAGTTCGGGATTGCCTCCTTGAGTTCAATGGTGAGGTAAGAAATGCAGCGGGAACCGTCCACTACGCCCGGTGCCACGATCGCCTCCGTAGGGCAGGCATCTAGGCAAGCTGTGCAAGTGCCACAATAGTCTTTGGCGATGGGAAGGTCTGGGGTTGCCTCCAGATCAATCACCAGCTCGGCCAAAAAGAAGAAGCTTCCCATGGAACGATTGAGAAGAAGGCTATTTTTGCCGATCCAGCCTAAACCCGCACGTTGTGCCCATTGCCGCTCCAAAATCGGTGCGGAATCCACAAAACTACGCCCATTGATTTCCCCAATCTCCTCCCGAAGACAAGTCAAAAACTCTCGGAGTTTTTCCTGAATTACATCATGGTAATCTTTCCCGTAGGCATATTTGGCCAACTTGATGTTTTCATTCCCTTCTGGAAGTGCTCGTTCGGGGTAGTAATTGTACACCAAAGAAACGACTGTCTTCGCTCCCTCCACCAATTTTCTTGGATCGAGTCGCTTATCAAAATGATTGGCGAGATAGCCCATGCGGCCCTGATAGTCTCTGCGCAACCATTCTTCCAATTTGGGTGCTTCTTCGGCCAAAAAATCTGCTTTTGCGATTCCACAAAAGTCAAAGCCCAAGCGCTTGGCTGTGGATTTGATCCATTGGGCGTGTCGGTCGGCAGCAGTCATCTCGAGTCGAAAATAGGGAGATTTCCTCTTTTTTTGTTAGATAAAAATACGCTTGGGAGAGATTGCTTCCAGAGTTCCTCCCAACAGAATCGCGGGTGGGATGAATTCCGAGTCCTGCTTCTGGAGAAAGAACCTGTTTTTTGCCTAAATTTTTTCCAACCACAAAACTCCTGGACCCAATTGCGTGTTGTACTAACGCAGCTGTCAGTCATCCCTATTTTTGGGAAACTTGTTTATCCAATTGCCATCTATGAAAGGGTACCGATTTACAAAATTTATCCCCACACTCGATCCAGAAAAGAATCGGTTCGATAGCCTATTGGATATTTTTTTGCAGCTCGTGACCATGACAGGTGGAGATGTAGCCGAAGCCCTAAGCTGGCTGACCAACCTGGACAAACGCTACCAACTGACCAGTCCTGACTATGGCATCGGCAACTTTATTGAGGACCTCAAATCCAAGGGTTACCTCAGCGAGGAAAATCAACAAGGCAAATTTGAAATCACGGGTAAAGCAGAGCAAACCATCCGAAAAAGCGCTTTGGAAGAAATTTTTGGAAAGCTGAAAAAGAGCAAGTCTGGGCAGCACCGCACCCAAATCTCAGGGCCAGGTGAGGAGCAAGGAACTGAGAGACGCGCCTATGAATTTGGAGACAACCTCGACCAAATCGCACTGACCGATTCGCTGCGAAATGCACAAGCGAACCGAGGAATTGGCGGTGATTTTCTATTGACTGAGGATGACTTGGAAGTGGTAGAAAACGAACAGCGCACCCAAACCTCCACGGTGTTGATGATTGACATTTCCCATTCCATGATCTTGTATGGGGAGGACCGCATTACCCCCGCAAAGAAGGTGGCGATGGCCTTGGCCGAACTGATCAAAACTCGCTACCCAAAAGATACGCTAGACATCATTGTCTTTGGAAACGATGCCTGGCAGATCGAAATCAAGGATTTGCCTTACCTGCAAGTGGGTCCCTACCACACGAATACGGTGGCAGGATTGGAGCTCGCCATGGATTTATTGCGTAGAAGAAAAAACCCAAACAAGCAGATTTTCATGATCACCGATGGCAAGCCTACTTGCTTGAAAGTGGGCATCAAGTACTACAAAAATGCCTTTGGCATCGACAGCAAGATTTTGGCAGAAACGCTCAAGCTCGCAGCCCAATGTCGGAAGCTAAAAATACCAGTCACCACCTTTATGATTGCCTCAGACCCTTACCTCAAGGAGTTTGTCAAAGAATTTACGCAAGTCAACAATGGCAATGCGTATTACAGCAGCTTGAAAGGGCTGGGAAATTTAATTTTTGAGGACTACAGACGAAACCGAACCAAACGCTTTTAGCATGGATTACGCACAACTTAAAGGAGAGCAGCTCCTTCAAATTAAAACCCTTGGCCAACTGAAGGCTTCAGGCTACAGCCCGAAGTCCATCAAGGAGGAACTTCGAACAAACTTAATCGAGAAGATCAAGGCAAAGGAAAACGTATTTGAGGGCGTTTGGGGCTACGAAGACACCGTCATTCCCGACATTGAACGGGCGATTCTTTCCCGACACAACATCAACTTGCTTGGACTTCGTGGACAGGCCAAAACCCGAATTGCACGGATGATGACCCTCCTTTTGGATGAATATGTGCCCGTTCTCTTCGGGTCGGAACTCAATGAAGATCCTCTGCTTCCTCTTTCCACTTTTGCCAAAAACCTGATTGAGGAAAAGGGAGACGATTGCCTTATTTCCTGGTTGCCACGGTCCGAGCGCTATGCAGAAAAATTAGCCACTCCAGATGTATCCGTTGCAGACTTGATTGGCGACGTGGATCCCATCAAAGCGGCCACGCTCAAATTAAATTACAACGACGAACGCGTAATTCACTATGGGCTCGTTCCTCGTTCCCATCGCTGCATTTTCGTGATCAACGAACTGCCCGATCTCCAAGCACGAATTCAGGTAGCGCTTTTCAATATTTTGCAAGAAGGGGACATCCAAATTCGAGGGTTTAAGTTGCGCTTGCCTTTGGACATCCAGTTTATCTTCACGGCCAACCCGGAAGACTACACCAACCGGGGTAGCATCGTGACTCCGCTCAAGGACCGAATTGAAAGCCAAATCATCACGCACTATCCCAAGTCCATTGCCATCGGCAAAAAAATCACGGGACAGGAAGCTCGACTAGAAGGAAAGCCAGTAGCCCACATTCATGTGCCGGAATTGATGAAAGACCTGATCGAACAAATTGCAATCGAAGCCCGTCATTCCGAGTTTGTGGATGAAAAAAGCGGGGTGTCTGCTCGCTTGACCATTTCTGCTTACGAAAATTTGATTTCCGCCGCAGAGAGACGGATGTATCGAAACAATGAATCCACTACGGTCATTCGAATATCCGATTTGATTGGAGTCATTCCGGCCATTACTGGAAAGGTAGAGCTCGTCTACGAAGGAGAACAAGAAGGCGCTGGATTGGTGGCCTACAACCTGATCGGTAAAGCAATACGCAGTCAATTTGTGGAGTATTTTCCATCTCCCGAGCAAAAGAAAAAAGAGAAGGCCGGCAATCCCTATGTGATTCCATTGGCCTGGTTTGGGGAGGGAAATGAACTGGATCTCTTGAGTGACTTGAGCGACAAAGCCTACAAAAGCGGCCTGCATGGCGTCCCTGGTTTGGAGGAAGTAGTCACCCAATTGGTGGGAACCTTGCCCGAAAAAGAAAAGGAATTCTATATGGAGTTTGCGCTCCATGGCTTGGCAGAATATTCCCAGTTGAGCAAAAAATTGCTAGACACCGGGCTCCAATTTAAGGACCTGTTCAGCTCCATG
>CAMCBC010000091.1 GCA_945872775.1 Spirosoma fluviale
CCAAATGTCTTCTGCTGCGTACACAAAGGAAATGGAGCGGCTGGCTATTGACCTGAGTTGGAAATCATCACAAATTGAAGGCAATACCTATTCCTTACTGGAAACTGAGCGATTGCTAAAGGATAAAGAAACTGCAGCAGGTAAGCCAAAAGATGATGCCACCATGTTGTTGAATCATAAGGAAGCGCTTCACTTTATCCTAGAAAATCCAGATTATGTGGTTCCTTTATCAATCGCACGTATTGAAGATGTGCATAGTATCCTGATCAAGGATCTTGAGGTGGAGCGAAATATTCGGCAGCGGCGCGTGGGTATTTCCGGGACCAATTATAAACCCTTGGATAATGAGCACCAGATAAGAGAGGCGCTGGAGGATATGTGCCGATTGATTAACCGGAAGGAAAATGTATTTGAAAAGACCCTGCTGGCATTGGTACTTCTTTCTTACATCCAGCCGTTCAACGATGGCAACAAAAGGACAGCACGTATCATTTGCAACGCCATTTTGATTTCAAATCAGTACTGCCCCATTTCTTTCCGAACCATTGATGCTTTGGAATATAAAAAAGCAATGCTGGTTTTTTATGAACAGAATACGATCAGCGTCTTTAAAAAGCTATTCATCGAGCAGTTTAGGTTTGCGGTCAAAACCTATTTTTGATTCGTAGTAGAATATGAATTCTACTCAGAAAGTATCTTGGTACTTGGCCTGCCCGCCGCGGCGGGTACTTGGTACTTGGTTCAAATGTCTCGGCTCTTGCAAGATTTACGGATTTTTTATCCCATTCGACTCAATACACAATGGAGTCTGTAGCCAATTTGGGGAGGGAATAGGTACTTCCTTCAAACAGAAAAGGGAAGCTGACCTTACCGGCCGATGTCAATTCAAGTGCAGCTGGAGTCTCGTACCCAAAGACTTTCTCTAGGCTATTGCTTGCCGAAAGTGCTTGTATTTGAGGCAAGGTTACCCCTGTTCCATTCAAATACAGCAGCTTTAAATTTTTGATTTGGCTCAATTTTCCAAGCTCCTTTCCAGATATCTTCGTGCTATTGAGCTTCAGCACGGTGAGGTTTGGTAATCCACCCAGCTGGCCAATAATCGCATCTGTCACCTTCGTGCCACTCAAATCCAGGTAGGCAATTCTATTTTTTAATGGTGCCAGTTGCTTCCAATCTGCATCCTGAAAAGCGGGAAAATTGGTACAGGTGATTTTCAATAAGCCCGAGCCAGCCTCCACTGCTTCTGCAAACATTCCAGCTGCTTTCACCGAAGCCAAAGAGTCTGCCGCAATCGGTGAAAGTTCCGTCTTTGGGTAAAAAGGAAGCTCATTTTTTAAGATAAACCGTTCAATCAAATTCTTGGCAATCCCTGCTGCTGCCAAGGTGCCGCTTTCTTGGGCACCACTTTTAATCCAACTTTCAATCAAGGCAATCTCCGCTTTGGAGGGCTGGTTTTTTTCGGCCGGAGGCATGTGCTTTTCATCTTCCTTGGGCAAAAGAAGCCGAGCAAAAAGCTCGCTGTGGGCCGCGTCGCCCGCGATAATCACAAATCCGGCTTCCCCTCCCTTCCTCAACCCTTCGAGGGAAGAAAGATCCAATTCTCCTTTTTGAGTTCTGGGGTTGTGGCAACTTTTACAGTTTTTATTGAGAATGGGCTGGATCACTTCCGCATAGAGCTGTGCATTCTCCCAATTTTCTTCAGTCAACTGGGGTCCCAGTTCGGGTTGAATCGCTGCTCCAAAAAGTGCTTGAAGATCTGCAGGCAGCACCTCCATAAAGTAGTCTTCCCCATGCGTCAAATTTCCTCCCAAGTGTCCAGTGATGCCCAAAACAACTCCCAAAACAAGCGCTAAAACCCTGATTTTGGAGGTTACACCGTCCTGTTTTTTCACAAGCAAGTACATCCCAAAGCTCCCCAGGGAGGTGAACACACCTCCGATAAGATGGGATTGAATGTCTTCCCAAGCAAAACCTTCCCACTGGTATTGGAGAAAACCACTCCCTCCTGCCAGCAAGGCAGCAATACCCCCAATCAGAAAGGCCAGCCGAATGGATGGAAGGAGTGCATTTTTTTCTTTTTGTGGGAAAAAGCAAAGCAGAATCCCAAAAATCAAAATCCCTATCGGAAGATGGACCAAGACCGGATGCATTCTCCCCAAGAAGGGTAATAAAAATTCACTCATTGGAACCGGGATTTTAGCGCATTCATGATCCACACATTTGCTTCCCATTGGTCAGCAAGGGGCTGCTTGGTAAAGGGTACCGTTTGCATGTAGGGAGGAGGACCAAATTCTGTGGTCACAGTAAAAACATCACCCGAATAGCTACGGATGATTTTTTCCCAAATCGCCACATGGACCTTCACTTCATTTTCCCATTCTGGCGCAGCAGGATTAGGCACTTGTGGCCCTTCAGCGTAGCCTACTCGTGCGTGAATGTGGTCCACTGATGGGAAAATCTCTCGAAGGCCCGGGTCATTTTCGGTAAGCGTTCGTTCATGAACCACCATCCAATGGCTGATGTCCAAGGTGTATTTCAAGTTGGGAAACTTCCGAAGCATGGCCAGGGCATCCGGCAGCGTGTAGGAAAATCGGCCCCGATGCGTTTCATGCAGTACGGGTATTCCAACTTGTTTTTCATAGCGGTCGCCAAGTTCGATGAATGCCAAATTCTGCTCCTGGGTCCAAAAGTCATTTCCCGTATGGCTGTTGACCTTCATGGGCTTCCAACTGAGGATCTCTTTTAATCCTTCTTCATACACTCGTAAAGCTTCCTCAAAAGGTAGATTCCTGTTGGTACCGTGTAAAAAAATTACTTGAAGCTCGTACTTTTTCAAGCCTTCTTTCAGGCTAGTCTTTTTGTCTTCACTTGTGGGCATCCAGAGTTCGACCCCATCGTATCCCGATGCTTTGGCTTTGGCCAAAAAGGCATCCATCGAAAGGTTGTTTCCCCAGTCTGTCAGAAAGAAAAGGATTTTTTGCTGTGCGCAAATGCGCATGGGTAGCAAAAGCAAGAGCAGCAGAATGAGGGCTTTTGGGCTCATTTAGGCTATGATTTTAGTGATTAACTCCCCATGCACATCCGTGAGGCGGAAAGGTCTTCCTTGAAACTCATGGGTAAACTTCTCGTGATCAAAGCCCATCAGGTGTAAAATGGTGGCATGGAGGTCATGCACGGAGGTTCGCTCCTCCAAGCCTGCAAAACCAAAATCATCGGTGATGCCATAGCTTTGGCCTTTTTTCACGCCACCACCGGCCATCCACATGGTGAAGGCATCCACGTGGTGATCCCTTCCGAGGAATCCCATCTTCTTCCCTTCCCGGTTTTCTTGCATGGGCGTCCGGCCAAATTCCCCTCCCCAAACGACCAGGGTTTCTTCCAGAAGACCACGCTGCTTCAAGTCTAGCAGCAAGGCAGTCATCGGTCGATCGATGGTTCGGCACTTGTTTCGTAGCCCCATGTCGATCGAACCGTCGTGATCGGTGCCGTGCGTATCCCATCCCCAATCGTAGAGTTGGACTACCCGAACTCCCTTTTCAACCAGCTTTCTAGCCAACAGGCAATTGTTGGCAAAGGATTCCTCTCCCGGTTGGGTGCCGTAAAGCTCGTGGATATGCGCCGGCTCATCGTTGATGTTCATCACCTCAGGCACCTCAATTTGCATGCGGTATGCCATCTCGTACTGGTTGATGCGGGCAAGAATTTCTGGATCACCAAAGTTCTCAAAATCCTCCTGGTTGGATTGGTTGATCGCAGAGACGACATGCTTTTTGAGTTCACGGGACATGCCATGTGGATCCTCAAGGTAGAGGACCGGGTCGCCTTTGGAGCGGCATTGCACGCCTTGGTAGACGGATGGTAAAAATCCCGAGCCCCAAACACTTTTTCCAGCATCTGGAGTCTTCCCTCCGGAGGTCAAGACCACAAAGCCTGGCAAATTTTGATTTTCAGTTCCTAGGCCATACGTCACCCAACTCCCCAAACTTGGCCGACCCAATCGAGGCGAACCCGTTTGCATAAATAGCTGCGCCGGTCCATGGTTGAACTGATCCGTATGCATGGCTTTTAGGAAGGCTACCTCATCGGCCATTTTGGAAAAATGAGGAAGGTAGTCAGAGATCCATGCCCCGCTTTCGCCGTGTTGGGAGAATTTGGCCTGTGGACCCAGCATTTTGGGTACGCCGCGAATAAAGGCAAACTTCCGCCCTTCAAGCAAGCTGCCAGGACAGTCTTGATCGTGGTACTTGGCGAGTTCGGGTTTGAAATCGAAAAGCTCCAGCTGCGAAGGTGCTCCCGCCATGTGGAGGTAAATGATGGATTTGGCTTTGCCTAAAAAGGGAGGAGGAAGTGGCGCCAATGGATTCAAATCCCGGTCACTGAGGTTGAGGCCGCCGTTGAGCGTTCCATTTTTGCCAAGGTCACAACCGAAAAGTAAGGGAGCCATGGCAAGTCCACCCATTTTGCTCACGCAATCGAGGAGAAAGTGCCTTCTCGTCTGAGCTTGCAACTTTTGGTTGACCAATTCATTCAATAGCTTATCCAAAGACATGGGCTCAGGGCTTGGTTAAAAATTCATCTAAATTCATCATTGCATTGGTAGTTACTGCCAAAGCAGCTAATCCAGCATCTGCCCCTTGGAAGAAATCGGCTCTTGCTTTTGGGTCCTTTTCAAATTCTAATTTGGCAGTTGCAAACAGCTGCATCATGCTTTTTTTCTTGCTTTCAGAAATCGGTAAAAGCAGCAGCTTTTGGTACACTTTTTTGATTGCAGCTTCTGGATTTTTACCGGATTCCACCCAGATTTTTTGACTCAAGGATTTTGCCGCATCCAAGTACACGGGGTCATTCAAGGTGGCCAAAGCTTGCAGCGGGGTATTGGTCACGAGGCGTTTGCTCAGGCAAACTTCCCTGCTTCCTGCGTCAAAAGAGATGAAGGAAGGGTAAGGGCTCGTACGTTTGAGGAAGGTGTACACACTTCTACGGTACTTGTCTTCTCCCTCACTTTCATTCCAAGATTCACCGTTGTATACCGTCTGCCAGATGCCCTCGGGCTGGGCAGGCATGACGGGTTTGCCATACATTTTTGGGCTGAGTAGTCCGCTACTGGCCAAGGCTTGGTCACGGATTTGCTCTGCAGAAAGTCGGAATCGCGGCCCTCGCGCATACCATTGGTTTTTCGGGTCTTTTTCAAAAGCCGCTGTGCTGATCGTGGAGGATTGCTGGTAGGTAGCGGAAGTGACGATCTCTCGGATGAGTGATTTGATGCTCCAATCGAAGTCCTGAACTGTTTTCCAGGCCAAATAATCCAGCAGCTCTGGATGGGTTGGTGGGTCCGACTGGGTGCCCATGTCCTCCAAAGTAGCCGTCAAACCACGACCAAAAAGCTGATCCCAAACGCGGTTGACAAGGGTGCGGGCAGTGAGTGGGTTTTCCGGAGCGGTCAGCCAGTAGGCAAAGCCCAAGCGATTGGCAGACCATTCTTTTTTCCAGGTGCCCAGTTCCTTTGGAGTTTGGGCGCTCACCTTTTCTCCTGGAATCATCCAATTGCCCCGCTCGAAGACAAAGGTTGGACGGGCCATGTAGTTTGGATTTTCGATCAGAATCGGAAGTCGGGTGCCTCTCACCTGCAGCAGCTCATCCCAAGATTTTTTAACTGCGGTGAATCCAGGTTTTTCTTTTCCTTTGAGCGTTGGAACAAAGGCAAACCAAACGATAGAGGAGGTGTTTTGCTGAGGCTTTGCTCTTGGGTTTTGTGCTTCAATGTACAAATTGACTTTGCCTTGCACCGGCTTGAATGGGATTTCCCGAGTTACTTCCCCTTCGGTTTTGTTGATCACAAAACTGGCAAGAACTTCTCCTGCCGGGCCTCCTTTTCGGATGGTCATTTTGGTGCCGTCTACACCTGACCAGTAATTGAGGAGCAGCTGGTCTGAGCCCTGGGTATCGATGTTTTTATAGACTGCGGATCCTCCTGGCCACAAACCCAGCCATTTGGTATCGATCAGTTCCGCATTTTTAAAATCTGTTGCGATGTGAGCGGCATACTTGGGCTCGTAGAATTTCAGGAAATCTGCCCGTTGCTTGGCCGCCAGTTTACCCTCGTTTGCAGTAGTCCAGTTTACTAGCTGCTCCACTTTTGCCTGATCCTCCACTTCGTAAAAACGGAGTCTGGGCTCTTCGTCATGGGTGTCTTCGTCTCGGGTATTGTTGAAAAAGGCAAAAGACTGGTAATACTCTTCCTGCCGGATCGGGTCATAGGGATGGCTGTGACACTGCACACAGGCCATGGTGGTACTTTGCCAAACTTCAAAAGTGGTATTCACTCGATCTAGAACAGCGGCCACTCGGAATTCCTCATCTTCGGTTCCGCCCTCGTCGTTGTTCATCGTATTGCGGTGAAAAGCCGTGGCCGTCAGTTGATCTTGGGTCGTGTTGGGCAGCAGGTCACCTGCCAGCTGTTCGACGGTAAACTGGTCGTAGGGCTTGTCGGCATTGAGGGCACGAATCACCCAATCCCGGTAGGGCCAAAAGGTGCGGGAGACGTCCCGTTCATAGCCTTTGGTATCTGCATAGCGTGCGAGGTCAAGCCACCAGGTAGCCCATTTTTCGCCATAGGCTTCGGAATCGAGCAACTGATCGACGGCTTGTTCGTAGCTTATTTTACCGGCCGAAAAGTCACTGACTAGGGTTTGGGAAGGAGGCAATCCGGTAATGTCCAAGGCAACTCGACGGAGTAGCCTCATTGGATCCTCTTTTGGAGCAGGACTTAGCCCTTGGGCTGTCAGTTGCTCCTGCACAAAATAGTCGATTGCTGCGGGTGAATTGCTGGTGCCGCCTCCCAAGCCTGCGGTGGTCAGGTTGCTCGGAAGCTGAGGTGCTTTTACGGGTTCATAGGCCCAATGCTTTCCCCATTTGGCACCCTGGTCAATCCAGTTCTTGAGGAGTTCGATCTCTTCTTCCGAGAGTTGCGCCCTCTGGTAGGGCATCCGCATCTCGGGATCGGCATGTGTGAGGCGCTTGATCAGTTCACTTGAGGAAGCACTGCCCGGAACGATGGCTGGGTGACCTGATTCGGTGGGTGCTAGGGCATCCTCTTCAAAAAGGAGGCTGAATCCCCCACTTTTTTTCACGCCTCCATGACAGGAAATGCAATGTTTGTTGAGAATGGGTTTGATATCGGTACTAAAATCCACCTCTTTTTCTGGGCCGAAAAAGAAAAACCCGATGAGGGTAAGCCCAATCAAGACAGAAAAAAGTAATGCAAGGCGGTTGGTGAACATTTTTTCAAAATGGAATGATGAAAATTATCCAATTTCAAAATAGAATACAAGCATTCTGGTGGGAGGGATTACCCATGGTTAAAACCATGGGTAAAATATGGGCCGTCCGCTATGCGCCATGGTTAAAACCATTGGCTAGATGTGAGCCGTCCACTACGCGGACTAATACGTATGGGTAGATTGACTGAAAAAATTAGAATTGTTTTGTCTATATTGGAGTGAGTGCTGTAAGCACGACTCAACCCCAAACAGCCAATTCATTGGCTGAGTTGACCTAGGCGGAGCCAAGAAGAAAGTATAAGTCACCGAGTGAGTGCTGTAAGCACGACTCAACCGTATCCAGCCAATTCATTGGCTGGATAGAGGGTAGCTAAGCCCAGGAGAAACCAAAAAACAAGTCACCGAGTGCCGTAGGCACGGTCCATATTTTTAAACCTTTTTTTTAACCTTTTAACTTTTTTAATACCATGGCTAACACCTATTCCAAAGTTTATTGTCAGACAGTTTTTGCGGTTAAATACCGGAAAGCAATGATTCACGATGAGTTAAAGCAAAAACTTTTTCCCGTGATTGGTAACCTAATTAATGAAGCCGGAGCCCAAACAATCGTGGTGAACGGGGTTGAGGATCATGTCCATTGTTTGTTCAGGATATTCCCAAAAAATTCGATTTCTGAAATCATGAAGGTAGCGAAGGGCAAATCTTCCAAATGGGTAAATGAGTCCGGATTGTTGGCACATCGATTTGAGTGGCAGTCGGGATTTGGAGCTTTTTCCTACAGCGATTCGGATCTCCACAAAGTAATCAAGTACATACAGAATCAAGAGATCCATCACCGAAAAGTAAATTTGAGGCAAGAGTACCTGAAGCTCTTGATTGACTACAAAGTTAATTTTTCTCCAGAGTATCTGTTTCAGGATTTGGTGTGATCCCATGGATAAATCCATTAGCTACATATGACTCGTCCGCCACGCGCCATGGTTAAAACCATTGGCTACATGTGAGCCGTCCACTACGCGGACTCAGACGTAGGTAGATTGGCTGTAATCACAAAAACTTGTAATATCTACATTGGTTTGAGTGCTGTAAGCACGACCCATCCCTATCCAGACAAACCCATGGATAAATCCATGGGTTTGGGATGAGCCGTCCACTACGCGGACTAGACAGAAGGAAGGTTGTTATTGGAACCTTAAAACTTGTATTGTCTATATTGGTCTGAGTGCTGTAAGCACGACCCAGCCCTACCCAGCCAATTCATTGGCTGGTGGACAGGGCGGGGCGAAGCAGGGCTAGCGCTAAGGGACCCCAAAAAAAACCCCTTAGGAGACTAACCATTTTTCCTTACTTTAGCCTCGTATGGACAGCAACTCATCCACCCTCAATAGAAGTCTGGGCCTAGTGGGCTTGACCGCCACGGGCGTCTGTTCCATGATCGGCGCCTCGATCTATGTGGTGCCCTTCATGATTCAACGGAATGTCCCTGGAATCGGACCCTATGTACTTCCTGCCTTTTTGTTTGCCTCGATTCCGGCAATTTTTGCAGCACTGGCCTATTCCATTCTGGCATCAGCCATGCCCAGAGCGGGAGGCTCCTACCTGTATGCCAGCAGGTCCCTGCACCCTTTTTGGGGATTTGTGGCGAGCTTTTCCCAATGGTTTGGCCTATCCATTGTGATTGGAGTGATTGCGTATGTGGTGGTTCCCTTTTTTAGGGATGTTGCCTACGCCTTGGACTGGACGATGCTGGCCAACTGGCTGGATCAAGGGCTCGTCCGAGTGGTGCTGGCTTTGGCTCTCCTCTGGTTTTTTATAGGAATCAATATTCTCGGGCTATCTTTCTACGAGCGAACGCTCATCCCACTGATGCTATTGATGTTTGTCTTGGGATTCGTAGTGATCGTAGCGGGATTGAGCTACAGCCAGGGGGAGTATTTGACCGCCCTAGCCACGAAAGGTAGGCAGGTGGACCTGATCGAGATTCCCTTCAATTGGACCACTTTTCTATCGGCATCGGCTATTTTGTTCTCGAGTTACATAGGTTTTGACTCCATCGCACAAGCTGGTGGGGAGGCAAAAAATCCAGTTCGAAACCTGCCGCGAGCCATTGGATTGGCCATTACGGTAGTTGGCTTCTTCTACATTTCCTTTACCTATGCCGTCTACCATACGGTTCCCTGGCAATTTGTGGCCGAGGAAGCCCAATCCAAAGACCTGACGGCCGCCGGACTCCTTTCCTTGCTCCTTCCCTCTGGAATCGGCATTGCGATACTTTTAGGTGCCGCCATTGCCCTACTTAATGATCTGCCGGCAATGATCCTATCCGTTTCACGCCTCGTATTTGCCTGGGCTGAGGATGGTATTTTTCCAAAAAAGCTGGCTGCTATTCATCCCAAGTACCATACGCCTGTACCGGCCATCCTCTTGAGCGGAGGGGTTTCTTCCCTTGGAATTTTGGGCAGCCACTTTGCGGGCGACTTCTTCCTTGGCATCGATATCATGGTGACCTCCATGCTGGTTAATTTTATCTTCATGTGCCTTTCGGTGGCCTGGCTACCGAAAAGAAACCCAACGCTGGCAAAGCAAATTCTGATTTTTCCAAACCCGTTCCTACGAGCGATCATCGTCGGAATCGGCCTAATTTTTCTACTCTCATTTTTAGGTATTCACACCTACAAGGATTTGAATGCATCGGTCGATGCCTGGTATTTTCATTCCACCTGGATCTGGTTGATCGTGAT
>CAMCBC010000092.1 GCA_945872775.1 Spirosoma fluviale
TCTAAGGTATAGTTTCCAGATCGGCTCGGCACAAATTCCGGTCTTCTGCCTACAATAATTCCCAGGTCATCTCGCCACAGGAAGATGACATCGGCAGGGTCGGCATTCTTGAGGATTGCCTCAAAGCGTATTCCTGTTAAGCAGTCTACTATAGGAGGGGAAACCTCAAAATCCAGTGCCGGACTAAGGTTGACCGTCATGGGGAGCACCTTCGGACAGTCGATCCCAGCAGGATCTACCCCAAGTACGGTGTAATTACCTGCAAGAGTAAGTAAGAAGCTGCCATCTGCCTGGGCAGTGATTGAGGTACCAGTAGGCCCTGTGATGGTATAGTTTAGGGGCTTTGGACCTGTAGGGGTAAAGGAGTAATTCACACAGCCTTCCACCACAGCAGGCACGGAAAACTGCACATCAAATTTTTGATCTACCGTGTAGGTTGTTTTGTCTGGGATAGAGCAGCCAGTTGGGTCGATCACTTCTACTAAATATTCCCCATGCGGCACAGGAATTTGAAAACTAGCTTGATTTGGGAGCGGTCCCGTCAGCTCAAGTCCATCCCCTTGACGGACAATTTTGTAAGTTCCTACGCGTGGTAAGCCTCCGGTAAAGGTAATCTGGATGTTGCCTTGAGCTATTCCAGTGGGCGAACAAATTTCATCAGTCGCTGCTACCGTAAAGGCATAGGCAGCTGGAGGATTTGCATTTTCGACCGTGACAGAGGCGGAGTAGGTACAGCCAGCCGCATTTTCAGCTTCTAGGGTATAGACTCCCGGGGCTAGATTGAGGATAGGAATAACTGTTCCCGCTGGAGCTGCTGGAAAGACTAAGCCCAATTCTACCAAGCGAAGGCTGCTTACTGCAGCTTGGAGAAGTACCTCAATGGACCCATCTTTTGTCGCGCAGCTTGTGGCCGCTTTTATGGCTTTGGCTTCAACGATGGGCAGTTCATTGACCAGGAGATTTAGGGATTTTGAGACCTTGCAGCCCGCAAGAATTGGATCTTGGACGATAAAGCTTAGCTCGTATTGGCCTGGCCCAGGAAGGCTTAAGATATCCAACTCCAATTCAAAGAAGGGTCCCAATGGCACCTGGATTCCATCCCCATTGCGCTCGTAAAACCAGTCCCCGGTAATGGGAGTGTTGGGGGCGAAGGTCACGGAGGTTTCTTCGTAGCAAACCACTTGAGAAGTTTGGTTGAGGTCAAATTCGAAGGCAGGGCCAACAAATATGGAGGCGGTGGCACTGCAGCTCTCAAAGAGTGTTTCCTCTTCTTCCCCTCCAGCTGCAGACGGACGGTATTGGACGACTACGGTGTAGATACTTTCTTCGGTTACGGTAATTATATTCGAGTTGCTGTCTCCAAAAACATCCCCTGCCGCATTGGTCCACAAGAAATCGTACAGGCCTTCGCTGGTGTCGTAGCCGTCAATAGCCGTGAGTGTAACTGGGGTTCCTTCACACAGGGTGGCATCCGATGCCAGGGTTAAGGCTGGGGGAGCGATGACCTCCAGGGTTCCTTCTGCCGTGAAGTAGCCAATTTCCGCGCAGCGGTCTACCCGCAACTCGATCGTGTAGGTGCCCGCCCGATTGAAGAGCTGCTCCAAGTTTTGAAATTGGTCTCCTGGGCCTCCAAAATTAGATCGAATCACTGTTCCGTCTTCATGGGTGATGGTCCAGAAATAGGAATCAATATCGGGTTCTCCTCCTCCTTCGAGTGTGGCAGTAGCCCCAGAAACTGGGTCTAAGCAAAGGGAAGGAGGGATGCCTAGTGCGGGCTCGGGAATGGAACTTCCAGAGTTTTGAGTAAAGGAAGGTAAACCCAAATTGGAAGTGCCAGGCATGGCTTCCACCGCGTCTTGGTTGAAGGTGCTCGCTTGGGTACAACCGGTACCTACTTGGATCTGTCCGATTCGGTTGCTGCCCACCACGGCCACATAGACCTGTCCATCAGAAGCGATTTGCAGGGCTCCTAAATCTAGTCCTGCGGTGCCGCTGAGTACTTTTTTTGTTGAGAGAATGCAAGTTGCACTTGCTGCTGCAGTTGTAGCTGAGGCAAAGCAAGAAGGGCAGCCTGAAGTCACCTCCTTAATGATGTATTCTTCGATACCTGGACCTCCATTTCGGTAGGAAACGAGGATGCGGTCGGAGTCCGAAGAAAATTCCAGCCCATAAATATCTCCCGAACAGCCCAAGTCAAGGAGGGCATACTCGGTGAGGGCACCAGTTTGCTGGTTGAACTCAAAAATTTCCGTTCGGTTGCATCCCCCTTCGGAAATTGTCACTGCTAGTTTGCTTCCATCTGGGCTAAATTTCATCGCACCCACGCCGGAGTTGTAGCCATGGATGCTTCCTACTGAGCTATTCACGGATTGCCCGATGCCTTGGCTGGATACGGGGTAGGCGCGAAAGGTATTGTTTCCCAGTTCATGAAATAGTACCCAGGTGGTATCACCAGCGCTGAGTGCTGCGCTATGCTCCGTGGAGGGACTGAAAAGGAAGTTGTTTTTGGTGACCACATTCCCGACTCCCGTGGTATTTTCGGCCTTGATGTCCACCAAGGAATAGCTGACCACATTGGTGCCACTTCCACTGCTTTGGGTGGTAAACAGGTAAAATAGCGTAGGCTGAGTAGGTACGGCAACGGCGACAACCGCTTGACTTGCCATATTGCTGCCTCCGATGTCGCTGCCATTTTCCATCAGGTCCCCGTTGAGGTCCCAGACAGACTGCCCATCGGTGTAAAAGAGTACTTGTCCCGCTTGATCTGAAATCGTCGAGGTGCCGGCAGGGATGCTTTGCGGATGAGCAGTCGCTATGGGGCGTGGCACGGGTGCAGTCTCATCGTCTGGATCTGGATTGAAATCAAGTCCGGCTCCATTTCCAAAGTACCAGATGTTGTTGCTTTGGTCGGGCACATCCCACATTTTGATGCGGATTTCTGCATAGGCATAGCAGGAGGACCCAGGTTCCCGCACCAAAACCCAATACAATCCCGGTTTACAAACTTCATTCCCTGCTTTGCCTATCCAACCTTCTTCACGCTTGTTGGACCAAAAGTACTCGTAGTTGGTGCCGCCACCCGTGCCACCCCCAGTTCCTCCACCCATGCCTCCGCCGGCACCTCCCCCTGACTGTGCTTGTAGCAGGGGATCGAGGTCGATGCAGGATTCGCAGAGGGTAGTATCTGAAGGGGAAAAATTGGCTTGCAGCTCATTTTCTGTAAGCGTAATGCTTTTGGTTACCTCCTTGGTGGTACTATCTGGAAAGGTGACGGTGAGGGTAACCTCCAAGCTACTTCCAGTGGCCGCTTCTGCAGGAACCAAAAAATGTTCTTGATTAAAGTCTGCAGGTAGGGGATTTCCATCCGCATCAGTCAGTGGAGGAGAAAATTCCCAATTGAAAGAGAGTGGGCGGTAGTTGGCAGGCGTGATTTCACTGGTCAGCTGCACGGGATTGTTGGCACAGGGCTCTTCGGGGTCCCAGGAAAAATCTACAGTAGGCTCAATGTCGGCATTGGGAGCAAAGACAGGGAAGATGCGTCCACAAAAACTTTTTCCCGCAAAGGGATTTTCCTCTAATCCTCCCGTAGCTATGGTGAGCGCATTTGGATTTTTTAGACGACCTAGCAACTGAGGACCTCCAGGGACTGCCTCATAGAGGTAGTAGAAGTAGCCATCTGGGCCTGTTTTGACATCGTACACTTGATGGATGCCTGGAGCAAGTGGTACTTGTTCAGGAATCGCGGATGGGGAGGCGCTCGGAATTCGAAAAAGATTAGTTCCTCGTGAGAAATAAATAAAATCTCCGGCTGGCGAAAAATTTGCACCAAAGATAGCTTCCGAACCGCCAGAATTACTCAGTGACACTGGACTCCCAAAGGTGCCAGTACTCGAATCAAAGGGGAGAAGTAGCAAGTCATCTCCAGGGTTGGGTGGAAGTAGGAGTAGGCGGCTGCTGCCTTCTTCAAACACGATTGCTTTGGGAGTAAAGGGAATGGCTGCAGTACCTGTTGAAGTAAAAGACCCAACGGTGCTTTCTATCCTACGAGACTGAAGTGTGCCTCCTGCAAAGCTAATCAGGTAGGAAGGGGAACTGGGAGTTTTGACTACCAGTACAGCTCCTTGCCCAGGTCCGATGACTTGGTCTTTGCTCGTGATTTCTCCAAGTGGAGGTTGTGTACCCGTCGCTTGGCCCATTGCATTCATGTCTACTAGCGCATACTGAAGTTGCCCAGCGAGGGAGAGGTAAAAGATGTAAAAGAGCTTGTTTCCACTTGGATTATACTCCAAAAATCCCGTGGCTACCGTTTGTCTTCCTTGAAAATCCCCCTTTAGGCCAGGCGCAGATCCTTCGATAGGATTGCCCGAGTAATCGTAGACTAGCTCCCCGTTGGTGTAGAATAAGGGTTGACCCGTGATGGGATCAATGGCAATGGCATTGTTGAAGGCTCCGCCAATTACGGAAGAAGGGATGGTTTGTACCGCAGCAGTTTGCCCTTTTCCGAAGGAGAGGTAAGGATGGGCCCCAGTACTGCAATTTCCAAAGATCCATTCGTTGTTGTTGTATCCTTGTGCCAAAATCACTTGACTCCATGGAAGGGCAAGGAGCAGGGAGAGTCCTGCAAATAGTAGGAAGAAACGTATGGAATTACCCTTGCTTTTCATATTTTTAGCGCTACTTCTACAACAACCACCTGATGGTGTCGTTTAGAAGGCTAGTGCGTATTCAAATAAACGAACTATTTCGTGTTACGGTCTCTGCTGACATTTGTTTTTTTTATTGCCTTGGGCTTGGCTCCTATTTCTAGGGCTTTTGCACAAGATCCCCAATACAGTCAGTATTACGCAGCACCGCTTTTCCTCAATCCGGCCATGGCAGGTGCCGAGTTGATGGGACGTGTGGGATTTAATTACCGAAACCAATGGCCCTCCATTGAGGCCCAATTTACCACTTTTTCTGCCTACTACGATTCCTACCTTCCCGAATACAATTCTGGAATAGGGGTACACGTCATGCAGGATGAAGAAGGAGCTTCTAAGTTAAGATCCACCTCTGTTTCTGCCCTGTATTCCTACGAGTTGCGGCTGGCAGACAATCTGTATTTTCGACCCGGCTTTCAGGCCAGCTACATCCGCAGGGAAATAGGATTCTATGAAAACCTCATTTTTGCCAATCAATCAACCCCCTAGATCCTACTGGTCCAGTACTTCCTGGAGCCGATATTCCAGGGCTAGGGGACCCAGTGAGTATTTTTTCGCTATCGGCAGGCGGTTTATTGTTTACCGAAAATGCCTGGATCGGATTTTCTGCACACCATCTCAACGAGCCCAACCAGTCTTTTGTGGATGGGCTTAGCCCCTTGCCTCGCAAATTATCCCTTCATGCCGGTTACCGTATCTCCTTAGGCACGGGGAGCATGCGTCGAGATTTTACACACCTCAGCAAGCAGCGCTACCTCACCCCGACGATCAATTACAAAAGACAAGGACCATTTGAACAACTGGATCTTGGCGCCTATTTCTATGTGGAGCCCATTGTCTTTGGTGCTTGGTACAGAGGCTTGCCCTTTCGTCCAGTGGAGGGACAGAGCAACCGCGATGCGATTGTGATAATGGTGGGAGTCAATTTGCTCAATGGCTTAAATGTGGGCTACAGCTTTGACTATACAGTGTCTCAACTTGGCATCCAAAGTGGAGGTGCACATGAGTTGAGCCTTTCCTGGACGATTCCGGGTCGTAATCAAGGAAAGCCGCTTGGTCGAGACACCATTCTTCCTTGTCCTAAATTCTAAACAGAAGTAGTAGTGCCAAGCAAGTTTAAGTAAGCTTCCGATTTGTTGGGGCACTGCGCCTTGGTTTTTGGAGAAACTACCCTGGGGGTCTCCTTAACCAGTATTCGTTTCATCCTGCTAGTTGCGCTCCTTTTGCTGTGCTTGGAGTAGCTGGAGCGTTAGCAGGAATTAAGGAAGGGAGAAAGAAGTCGTATTTTTTTCTAAATTTCCCTATATTTCTTTCCATTCCTCGAAGCCCATGAAAGACCTTGCCGATTACCCCTATCCTTTGACCGATCTTTTTGCGCAGCCTACTTCCTCTGAGCAGTGGGATCGGTACCGACTGAGCCAAGAACAAATTGATTTTTTCCATGAAAATGGCTACTTGGCGGGTGTTCAGCTTTTAGATGAAAAGCAGATTGCTGTTTTATCCGAAGCCTTGGATGAGGTGATGGATCCCAAGCATCCCTTGCACGGATTATTTCACGAGTTTCATAGCAACGAATCCGCAGATCCCAATACGGTGCTCTTCCACTCTTTGGGGCACTGGCGGATTGCAGAAGCCTTTCACGATGCGATATGGAATCCTGCCTTTCGAATGGTCGCGAGCCAGCTGCTTGGGGGTCGAGGGGTTCGATTTTGGCACGACCAACTCTTTTGCAAGCCGGCACACCACGGCGGTGTAGTGGCTTGGCACCAAGATTATTCCTATTGGACACGGACGGTGGAAATGCAGCATTTGACCTGTTGGTGTGGTCTAGATGATGCTACAGAAGAAAATGGCTGCCTCCAGTACGTGCCCGGTTCCCATCGCTGGGGACTCTTGGAAAAGCCATCCTTGGCAGGGGCAATGGATGGACTGATGGGAATGCTTTCTGAAGAACAAAAGGCCCAATTTGCACCCGTAGCCATTCCCTTGAAAGCGGGATATGCAGCGTTTCATCACCCATTGTTGGTGCATGGGAGCTATGCCAACTATTCTCCTCGCTCTCGAAAGGCTTTTGTGCTTAATGTATTTGCAGACGGAACGCTATCTGACTCCGATGAAGCCCTGCTTGCGGGTGTACCCGTGATCCCCAAAGGAGAAAAAATGGGAGGTAAATTTTTCCCTTTGATTTTTGATCCCAAAAACAGCTAAATTCGGACTTCAATTGCTGGTTTTGTAAGAAACAAGCAGGTTGTATGGTGCTAGAGACCTCAGTGGGAGGCTCAGCAATTGCTTGATTTTATTTCCCTACACATGGCTTCTGGATTATTTGCCTTATTGGATGACATTGCTACGCTCATGGATGATGTGGCGGTGATGAGTAAAGTGGCTGCAAAAAAAACAGCTGGGATTTTGGGCGATGACTTGGCCGTGAATGCCGAAAAGGCTTCCGGATTTGTTTCTGACCGCGAGCTTCCGGTGATTTGGGCCATTACCAAGGGCTCTGCTTTGAATAAATTGATTATTCTCCCGATTGCCTTTTTGCTGAGTGCCTTTGCGCCGGTTGCGATTACGGTCATCTTGGTGATCGGAGGCTTGTACCTAGCCTATGAGGGAGCGGAAAAAATCCATGCCTACATTTTCCCCCATCCTGCTGAAAAGGAAGAAGAATTTGATTTGGACATTACCAAAGAGGAGGTTCTCGCACTTGAAAAAAAGAAAATTAAATCTGCCATCACCACGGATTTTATCCTGTCGGTGGAGATCGTGATTATTGCGATGAGTACGGTGGTCGACAAACCCTTGCTCAATCAAATAGCCGTGGTATCCATTATCGCCTTGATCGCTACGGTGGGCGTGTATGGGATTGTGGCCTTGGTGGTGCGCATGGATGAGTTTGGCTACAAATTGATTGCACTCAATGATCGAGAGGATAGTTTTTCCGATAAAATAGGTTGGATGTTGGTTAAGGCACTGCCGTATTTTGTCCGAGGAATCGGGTTTGTGGGCACGCTGGCCTTGTTGCTCGTATCGGGAGGCATTTTTGCACACAACATTCCTTTTTTCCATCACCTTCTACCTACCTGGCCAGGAATGCTAAAGGAATTTCTTTTTGGATTGGGCGTGGGTATCGCCGTTTTGCTTCCGGTAATGGGAATTCAGAAAATGAGAAAAAAATAGGCCTTCCCTTTTTTAGGAAGTCAACGAATTTGCCTATTTTCCGACGTACTAACCCAGTTCTTATGGCAACTTCTTTATTCCGGCTTTTGGCATTTGCCTCGTTTTTTTTAGTGAGTTTGTGGGTTGGAGCGCAACCAGGGCAAACCTACCTGCAATTTCCAGGAGGGTCGGGTCCAGGACAGGGCAAGCACATTGTCTTGGTAGCTGGAGACGACGAATACCGCTCAGAGGAATCTATGCCCATGCTAGCCAAAATTCTATCCGCTACCCATGGGTTTAAAACTACCGTGCTTTTTCCTATTGATCCCAGTACTGGGGATGTGGTTCCCAACTATCAAAACAACATTCCAGGACTTGAACAGCTGCAAACGGCAGACTTGGTAATTCTATTGCTTCGGTTTCGGGAGCTTCCCGATGCGCAAACCAACTATTTGGAAGAATACCTGCTGGCGGGCAAGCCCATTATTGGGCTGCGAACGACTACGCATGCCTTTGCCTATCAAAAAAATAAGGGTTCCAAGTTTGCCAAGTGGGACTGGATGAGTAAAGTGCCTGGATGGGAGCGTGGATTTGGACAGCGGATTTTTGGAGAAACCTGGGTCAATCACCACGGAGATCACGGTACGGAGGGAACTAGAGCTTTGGTAGATGGTCTGAAGCAAAATGCGAATCATCCCGTACTCCGAGGGGTGAAAAATATCTGGGGTCCTTCGGATGTGTATGGCATCAAGCACTTGCCTAAGGAGGCGGAGGTACTGGTCTATGGGCAGTCTACCGCTGGGATGAATGACCAAGCCCCGCTTATTTGGGAAAAATCGGTGATGCCGATTGCTTGGACGAAAGGCTACCAGCTCGAAGGAGGAAAGCCAGGAATGGCTTTTGCGTCTACGATGGGGGCTTCCTTAGACTTTCAAAGTGCCGACTTGAGACGCTTGGTGCTCAATGCTTCTTTCTGGCTACTTGGAATGGGCGATGCAGTGACGGCGGAATTGAACGTGGAGTATGTGGGCGCCTATTCACCTACTCCTTTTGGGTTTGATACCTTCCGCAAGGGAATGCGCGTATCGGATTTTAAATAGTTGTAGGAAGTACAATGTACAAAGTACCAGGTACAAAGTAGAAATACGAGGTGCCTGCTTGCGGTAGGCAGGCGAAATACGGTATCAAATTAATTTCGAATGCTGAACGCTGATTGAAGAATTTCGAAGTAGTGATTCGTAGTAGGACATGAATGTCACTCAGAAAGTATCTTGGTACATTGAACTTGGTACTTCGTACAGAGTTCTACTTTGTACTTCGTACTTGGTACTTTGTACAATAAATTACTAATTTTCCTTTTACACTAATCCGTTCTCCCATGAACAAAATAGGTTTCAACGTACTGGCCTGGTCGGCAGAAATTTCTGAATCGCTTTTCCCAATTTTGGATCGCCTGAAGGGGATAGGCTACGATGGCGCCGAGTTTTTTATTGGAGACACCGACCAAAAGTCCTGTCGCTTGGTGGGGGATTATTGCAAATCCATTGGGTTGGAAGTAACGGCAGTAACGGTGATGGGCGCTACTGAAAATCCCATCTCTTCCGATCCAGCCGTTCGTGAAAAAGCCAAGGAAAAACTCAATTGGGTGCTCGACCGTGCGGCAGACCTGCAAGCGCAAGTGTTGTGTGGACCCTTTCATTCCGCCTTCGCCACCTTTGCTTCGCGTGCTCCAATCGAGGACGAGTATGTTTGGTCGGCAGAGGTGCTTCGGTCGGCGGGTGACTACGGGCAGCAATTGGGAATTGCACTTACGCCAGAGGCCTTGAATCGATTTGAATGTTACCTCGCCAATACCATGGAGCAGCTGGATTATTTGCTCTCCAAGGTGCAGCATCCCAACGTGCAGGCCATGTTTGATACCCATCATGCGAACATGGAGGAGAAAAAATTGGGTCTTGCCATTGAACGCATCGCTCCACGCCTGCGGCATGTGCATATTTCAGAAAAC